>NZ_JBFUHR010000057.1:0-528 GCF_056402295.1 Pseudomonas sp. P4_B3 | reverse complement strand
TACTTGAGTCCATCGCCGGCAAGCCGACTCCTACAGCTCCCCGGGAAGTCACTTCATTTTCAACCAGGACGCGGTCTTGTAGGAGCTGGCTTGCCAGCGAAGGTCGTTAACGATAACGCGAGTAAACCGGATAAATGCGGCGTCCTTGAGTCCATCGCCGGCAAGCCGGCTCCTACAGTTCCCCCGGGAAGTCACTTCATTTTCAACCAGGACGCAGTCTGTAGGAGCTGGCTTGCCAGCGATGGTCGATAACGATAACGCGTGTGAACCGGATAAACGCGGCGTACTTGAGTCCATCGCCGGCAAGCCGACTCCTACAGCTCCCCGGGAAGTCACTTCATTTTCAACCAGGACGCGGTCTTGTAGGAGCTGGCTTGCCAGCGAAGGTCGTTAACGATAACGCGAGTAAACCGGATAAATGCGGCGTCCTTGAGTCCATCGCCGGCAAGCCGGCTCCTACAGTTCCCCCGGGAAGCAAGCCGGCTCCTACAGTTCCCCCGGGAAGTCACTTCATTTTCAACCAGGACG
>NZ_JBFUHR010000056.1:0-544 GCF_056402295.1 Pseudomonas sp. P4_B3 | reverse complement strand
TTTTGGCTTGCAATTTTGGATTGAGGAAATACTCCATCCCCTTGCCGGCATAATCGATCCCGACAATACCAATGCCTGTAATCCAGAGCGCGACAAGTGCAAGCGATACGGTTTTTTGAAGACTGTCCATGTGCGCGTCATCATGGTGACCTGATGCATCGCCCTTCAGGAGTTGCTTGACCATTGCAATGTCACTGGTCAAAACCAGCCCGATTGCCACGCAGCAGGCGATAAGATGAAAATATACAATGCCCAAACGCACATATTCCACGGTGGACGAAGAAAACATACTAAGTTCCATGGTGACCTCTTGGTTGTAATAGTGAATCAACTTGGCTCTCGGCACGGCATAATTGGAGTTTGCCGTTGCTGATGGCAGTCAAGATCCAGTAATTACTATTAATTAATCTTGCGGCATGACGCGGCCAAGATAATAGTGATTTTCACGAATGAACTTTTAATCATTCGATTATTTTAATTTTCAGGTAACAACAAACATCATCCGCACTGGGTGCCTATGAGGTTTGACTTCCGCTTCTGGGGG
>NZ_JBFUHR010000055.1:0-564 GCF_056402295.1 Pseudomonas sp. P4_B3 | reverse complement strand
GCGCTGTGGGTGATTTATCCGCTGGTTTATTTTGGCTATGCGCTGCTGCGCGGGCATTTGCTGGCGGTTTATCCGTACCCGTTCATTGATGTCGAGAAGCTGGGTTATCCACAGGTGTTCATCAATGCCGGCGGGTTGTTGGCGGGGTTTGTGGTGATCGCGTTGTTGGTGATCGGGCTGGATCGGTGGCTTGGGTCTCGTGCCAAGAGTCAGCGTTTGTAGTGTCTGACACTCCCCCATCGCGAGCAGGCTCGCTCCCACATTGGAACTGCATACACCCGCCCTTGTGGGAGCGAGCCTGCTCGCGAAGAGGCCCGCGAGCAGATCACTCCTCGTCGCTGTTCCCCAATTTCCAGTACCCAACCGCCTTGACGAACTGCTCGTCCAGCCCATGCTCATCGAGCAACACCCGACGAATCTGCCGCGACACTCTGCTCTCGGTCGCCACCCATGCGTACAGGCTGCCGGTTGGCACCTGGATCTGGCGCACGGTGGCCAGCAGATTGTCCTTGCCACCTTCACGCAGCACCCAGATCACATTGACTTCGGCCGCGCTGTGCAGCA
>NZ_JBFUHR010000054.1:0-591 GCF_056402295.1 Pseudomonas sp. P4_B3 | reverse complement strand
GGTCCACTGGCCGGTGGTGTCCACGGCGATCGAACCGTAGGTGCCGGTGGACGCGCCATTGATGGTCCAGGTCGCCGTGGCATCGTGATCGATGTCGGCCGAGCTGAACTGGCCGCTGACGCTGAGCGTGGTGTCTTCCTGCACGGTGCCAACATCGTTGCCGGTCGCGAAGCTGAGCACCGGCGCGTCGTTGCTGCCGGTAATGGTGACGGTCACCAGTTGGGTGTCGACGCCGCCCAGGCCGTCGCTGACTTGCACCGTAAACACGTCATCATGGCTCTCGCCCGCCTTCAGCGACTGCACCGCACTGGCAACTCCGTCGCTGCCATTGGCCAGGGTGTAGGTCCACTGGCCGGTGGTGTCCACGGCGATCGAACCGTAGGTGCCGGTGGACGCGCCATTGATGGTCCAGGTCGCCGTGGCATCGTGATCGATGTCGGCCGAGCTGAACTGGCCGCTGACGCTGAGCGTGGTGTCTTCCTGCACGGTGCCAACATCGTTGCCGGTCGCGAAGCTGAGCACCGGCGCGTCGTTGCTGCCGGTAATGGTGACGGTCACCAGTTGGGTGTCGACGCCGCCCAGGCCGTCGCT
>NZ_JBFUHR010000053.1:0-661 GCF_056402295.1 Pseudomonas sp. P4_B3 | reverse complement strand
GAATCAGAATGTCGCGGTGAATACGTTCCCGGGCCTTGTACACACCGCCCGTCACACCATGGGAGTGGGTTGCACCAGAAGTAGCTAGTCTAACCTTCGGGAGGACGGTTACCACGGTGTGATTCATGACTGGGGTGAAGTCGTAACAAGGTAGCCGTAGGGGAACCTGCGGCTGGATCACCTCCTTAATCGACGACTCAGCTGCTCCATGAGCTCCCACACGAATTGCTTGATTCATTGAAGAAGACGGGAGGCCAGCCTTTAAGGTGGTCTGTTTCGTTAGAGTTTAGAAATGAATATTCCAGTGCGAATATTGATTTCTAGTCTTTGACTAGTTCGTTCTTTAAAAATTTGGGTATGTGATAGAAAGATAGACTGAACGTTACTTTCACTGGTAACGGATCAGGCTAAGGTAAAATTTGTGAGYTGCTCTTTGAGCAAGTGCGAATTTTCGGCGAATGTCGTCTTCACAGTATAACCAGATTGCTTGGGGTTATATGGTCAAGTGAAGAAGCGCATACGGTGGATGCCTTGGCAGTCAGAGGCGATGAAAGACGTGGTAGCCTGCGAAAAGCTTCGGGGAGTCGGCAAACAGACTTTGATCCGGAGATGTCTGAATGGGGGAACCCAGCCATCATAAGATGGTTATCTTGTACTGAAT
>NZ_JBFUHR010000052.1:0-683 GCF_056402295.1 Pseudomonas sp. P4_B3 | reverse complement strand
TATCCTCAAGTGAGACTTTATTAACAGTTAAAGCGGGATTCATTGGCTAGCGCTGAACKTCCTTGTTCAACCTGGAATTACCAGCCAGCCAGGGCGGCGTTTCCTGGAGTCCTGGTGCCTTGCTCCATGTGCGCTTCGGTGTCTCTGTTTTTGGCCCAGGCAGTGAGCAATACCATCATCCCGAACCCAGCGACGATGAGCACCGGATAGGCTGCCAGCAACTCCACCAGSGAGTACTTCCAGGCCAGCGGACGACCAACGCCCAGCATGGCGGCATAGAACCACGACACGCCAGAGAACGCCCCCGAGAACAGCGCCAGCATGCGCAGGCTGAAGGAGAGTTTCAGTAACGAWCCGGCTTTTTTCAGCGCCGGCAATACAGCGCGATGCAACACGAAGCCGTTAACGGTCAACAGCACAACGATGCCGATTTTGGCTTGCAATTTTGGATTGAGGAAATACTCCATCCCCTTGCCGGCATAATCGATCCCGACAATACCAATGCCTGTAATCCAGAGCGCGACAAGTGCAAGCGATACGGTTTTTTGAAGACTGTCCATGTGCGCGTCATCATGGTGACCTGATGCATCGCCCTTCAGGAGTTGCTTGACCATTGCAATGTCACTGGTCAAAACCAGCCCGATTGCCACGCAGCAGGCGATAAGATGAAAATATACATACAA
>NZ_JBFUHR010000051.1:0-827 GCF_056402295.1 Pseudomonas sp. P4_B3 | reverse complement strand
GGCCTTGTACACACCGCCCGTCACACCATGGGAGTGGGTTGCACCAGAAGTAGCTAGTCTAACCTTCGGGAGGACGGTTACCACGGTGTGATTCATGACTGGGGTGAAGTCGTAACAAGGTAGCCGTAGGGGAACCTGCGGCTGGATCACCTCCTTAATCGACGACTCAGCTGCTCCATGAGCTCCCACACGAATTGCTTGATTCATTGAAGAAGACGATAAGAAGCAGCCTTTTGGGTTGTAGCTYAGTTGGTTAGAGCGCACCCCATGCTCTGTGGTAAAGAGCAGGGTGAGGTCGGCCTTAGCAGCYCGAAATTGGGTCTGTAGCTCAGTTGGTTAGAGCGCACCCCTGATAAGGGTGAGGTCGGCAGTTCGAATCTGCCCAGACCCACCAATTTTGTGTGGGAAACGCCTGTAGAAATACGGGGCCATAGCTCAGCTGGGAGAGCGCCTGCCTTGCACGCAGGAGGTCAACGGTTCGATCCCGTTTGGCTCCACCACTAACTGCTTCTGATTGTATAAAGCTTAGAAATGAGCATTCCATCGGTTCGATGGTGAATGTTGATTTCTAGTCTTTGACTAGTTCGTTCTTTAAAAATTTGGGTATGTGATAGAAAGATAGACTGAACGTTACTTTCACTGGTAACGGATCAGGCTAAGGTAAAATTTGTGAGTTGCTCTWTGAGCAAGTGCGAATTTTCGGCGAATGTCGTCTTCACAGTATAACCAGATTGCTTGGGGTTATATGGTCAAGTGAAGAAGCGCATACGGTGGATGCCTTGGCAGTCAGAGGCGATGAAAGACGTGGTGGCGATGAAAGACGTGGT
>NZ_JBFUHR010000050.1:0-1366 GCF_056402295.1 Pseudomonas sp. P4_B3 | reverse complement strand
CTATGGTCGCCCCCATTTTTGCAATACTGATTAACGGGTGGTGTGGTTGGCTTGCTTAAATCTATCCGGCGTCTGTTTGGGGCATGCCCCAGCGCCACGATGAGAATCGCGCCTGACGATCCTAAAAAGCCCATCGGCTTCTTAAAGCCGATTTTTATGCCAGGATCTTCGCCAGGCCGGTAGGCCGTTCACGTCATCTGTTGTTCAGCTATCGCAAAACCTGAAGGGTGAATCGTGGTACTGCAACAACCGCAGGGTCAGGCGTTCAAGGCGTCTGCCCCTGCTTCATATTGCGTATGGTGAGTCGCGATCGCCCAGGCGATACGCGCCAGTTTGTTAGCGAGGGCACAGGCCACGACATTCGAATGTCGTCGACTGAGCAAGGCTCGTACCCAGTCAGCCAAGGCCCCTTTCTGGTGATCCAGCCTCTGCATATAGACCCTGGAACATTGCACCAACAGTTGTCGCAGGTGCTTGTCACCCCGCTTGCTGATCCCGAGCAAATTCGCCTTACCACCCGTACTGTACTGCCTGGGCACCAGTCCCACTGAGGCGGCAAAATCGCGACTGCGTCGGTACTGCTTAGCATCGCCCATCTCCACAGCCAGCAGGCTGGCGGTGATCGGGCCGACACACGGCATGCTCAGTAAACGACTACCTAGATCATCGTCGGCCAGTTGGCTCGCCAGCTCTTTGTCCAGCGCCTTGATTTGCTCATCCAGGTAGACGAAGTGATCGTGCAGACGTTGCAACAACACCGTCAAACGAACGGGAAACTCATGCCCAGCCAAAACAACTGCTAGACGCTTCATGATGGCCAAGCCTCTGGGCAAGCTGACGCCAAACTCCAGTAGAAAACCGTGCATCTGATTAGCCGTTTTTGTGCGGTCATGCACCAACGATTCGCGCATCCGATGCAGAACAGACAGGGTTTGCTGGGACTCGGTCTTAGGCGTCACAAAGCGCATAGATGGACGGGAAGCCGCTTCACAGATCGCTTCAGCATCGACGAAATCATTTTTGTTGCCCTTGACGAAGGGCTTAACGAACTGCGGGGAAATCAGCTTGGCCGTGTGTCCCATTGCCGCTAGCTGACGAGCAACAAAATGCGCCCCCGCACAGGCTTCCATCACCACGATACAACTCGGCACGTTGCCGAAAAGCTGCATCATCTGCGCCCGAGAGAGCTTCTTGCGAAACACCTCGCGGCCTGATTTATCCTGGCCGTGAAGGTGGAAATTATGTTTGCCGAGATCGATACCGATCAGTGCTGACTGGATCATGATGATGGCCTCCGAAAACAAAACACCCTGCGAAAGCGTAGCCCTCGCAGGGTGTGGGGGTGACCATCTCATTAGCCCAGCCC
>NZ_JBFUHR010000049.1:0-1677 GCF_056402295.1 Pseudomonas sp. P4_B3 | reverse complement strand
CCTCGGGGACGTGGTGACCGAGCTCGCCGGTTCTGGCAGCGACACGGTCTGGACCTCGCTCGGGAGCTACGTCCTGGGYGCCAACGTCGAAAACCTGTTTTTCGGCGGCAGCGGCGACTTTGCGGGCACCGGCAACGCGCTCGACAACACGATCGCGGGGGGGGCGGGTAATGACGTCCTCGTCGGTRRCGCAGGTAACGACMTCATCATCGGTGGCGCAGGTRCCGACACGATGGCCGGCGGTGTCGGCAACGATATCTACGAAGCCACCGAGCTTGGGGACGTGGTGAGCGAGCTTGGCGGTGAGGGTATTGACACGGCCTGGACCTCGCTCGGGAGCTACGTCCTGGGTGCCAACGTCGAAAACCTGTTTTTCGGCGGCAGCGGCAACTTTGCGGGCACCGGCAACGCGCTCGACAACGTGATCGGGGGGGGGGCGGGTAATGACGTCCTCGTCGGTGGCGCAGGTAACGACGTGATGAGTGGCGGCGTCGCCGGCAACGATATCTTCGCGTTTGCCCCAGGCTTCGGCAACGATACGATCCTGAACTTCGGATCCAACCCGGCCGCAGGGCAGGACTTGCTCGATATCACGGGGATGGGGGTCACCAGCGCGGTGTTCGCGACCAACGTGAGCATAACGGCTGACGGGGCGGACACGGTGGTCGGGATCGGAGCGGACTCCATCCGCCTTGTGGGTGTCAGCAGTGCGACCGTTGATCAGACGGACTTCATTCTGGTCACTTGAGGTACTGGTCAGTACTGTCGCAGGGAGCGTGGACCGCGGAGGGGAGGGCAATGGATGCCCTCCCTTTCTCTTTTCACTCAATTGTCCATTGGCTATCGGGGGGGGGGGCAGCAGCGTTTACCTTCTGCCGCAAAGGTTCGTCAACGCTCTGGAAGTATCAGGTGTTGGATCTAGAGCACATGGGGATGGACTGCTGCAACGATATGAAAAGCCCGACCGAGCAGTCGTGCCGGTTTTAACCATTCGGGTCAGGTTGAAGTTTTTGCGCAATCCATACGTCAGTCCTGATGCTCTTTTGTTGAACTCGGGCTGAAAGCACTTCTCCAAAGAGAGTGTGGGAATATTTCCCACGAAACGATGCTAGCTGGCTCTGAGGGATCGTGCGGATACCGCAGTTGCTCTTGATTGCTGCAGATTTATGGCCGTGCCGGTTGGCTGGCCGCTCCAATGGGCGGCCGGGAACTCACTGGACTTTGCGTTCGATACGGAGATGACGACGCAACTCCAAGCGGAGGTGCATCATGCTGCTCAAGAAATGCTTGTTGGCTCTTGCAATTGGCGGGGTCCTGTCGGCATCGACGGTCCTGGTACCCGATTACATCGGTAGTTTCTCCAGCGTGTATGCCAAAGATGGCGGCAGCGGTGGAGGCGGTGGTGGTCACGGCGGTGGCGGCGGTGGCTCCGGCAGTGGAGGTTCCGGAGGTGGTGGTCACGGTGGTGATGGCGCAGGTGGTCACGGTGGCAACGGCCACGGAGAGGGTGGCGATCATGGTGCTGCAGGCCATGGCGCTGACGGTCATGGCGGCCCGGGGCGCGGCGACGCTGACCATGGTGGTATGGCCGGGAACAGAGGCCCAGGCAATGCGCGTGACAACGACGATGACCATGGTGGCATGGCCGGGAACAGAGGCCCGGGCAAAGCGCATGCC
>NZ_JBFUHR010000048.1:0-3844 GCF_056402295.1 Pseudomonas sp. P4_B3 | reverse complement strand
GTGCCGGCCTCTTCGCGGGCAAGCCCGCTCCCACAGGGGGCAGTGTCGATCACAATATCCCGTATTTATCTCACACGACCCGCTACTAAGGGATTAGCAATCTCCTCATTGCGGGCAATTGTTGCCAGGGCGGCGGCGCCCAAGAATCTGCACCAGACCGGGAAAATTTTCCGGACATAACAAAAATCCGCAGAGGAAGCCGTCATGACCCAACCCGCACGTCGCCAGCCCTTCGTCTTGAGCCTGCTACTCAGTGCCATGCTGTTGTCCGGCCAGGCATTGGCCGGGGTTTCCGACCAGGACATTCTCCAGGACCCGAAGAACCCGGAACAGGTCGTGACCAACGGCTTGGGCGTTCAGGGGCAGCGTTACAGTCCGCTGGATATTCTCAACGTCGACAACGTCAAGGAGCTGCGACCGGCCTGGGCGTTTTCCTTCGGCGGTGAAAAACAGCGTGGCCAGCAAGCGCAGCCGATGGTCAAGGACGGCGTGATGTACATGACCGGTTCCTACTCGCGGGTGTTCGCCGTGGATGCACGCACCGGCAAGAAACTCTGGCAATACGACGCGCGCCTGCCGGATGACATCCGCCCCTGCTGCGACGTGATCAATCGTGGCGTCGCGCTGTATGGCGACCTGGTGATTTTCGGCACCCTTGACGCCAAGCTCGTGGCGCTGAACAAGGACACCGGCAAGGTGGTGTGGAGCAAGAAAGTCGCCGACCACAAGGAAGGCTACTCGATCAGTGCCGCGCCGCTGGTGATCAACGGCAAGCTGATTACCGGCGTGGCCGGTGGCGAGTTCGGTGTGGTGGGCAAGATCGAGGCCTACGACCCGAAAAACGGTGATCTGCTGTGGACCCGGCCGACGGTCGAAGGCCATATGGGCTACGTCTACAAGGACGGCAAAGCGGTGGAGAACGGCATCTCCGGCGGCGAGGCGGGCAAGACCTGGCCGGGCGATCTGTGGAAAACCGGCGGCGCGGCCCCTTGGCTTGGCGGCTATTACGACCCGGAAACCAACCTGCTGCTGTTCGGTACCGGCAACCCGGCGCCGTGGAACTCGCACCTGCGCCCTGGCGACAACCTCTACTCCTCATCGCGCCTGGCACTCAACCCGGACGACGGCACCATCAAGTGGCACTTCCAGAGCACGCCCCACGACGGTTGGGACTACGACGGCGTGAACGAGCTGGTGTCGTTCAACTACAGCGAAGGCGGCAAGGAAATCAAGGCGGCGGCCACTGCCGACCGCAACGGCTTCTTCTACGTGCTGGACCGCACCAACGGCAAATTCATCCGTGGCTTCCCGTTCGTGGACAAGATCACCTGGGCCACCGGCCTGGATAAGAACGGCCGGCCGATCTACAACGAAGCCAGCCGTCCCGGCGCCCCGGGCTCGGAAGTCAAGGGCAGTTCGGTCTTCGTAGCACCGGCGTTCCTCGGCGCGAAAAACTGGATGCCGATGGCTTACAACCAGGACACCGGGTTGTTCTATGTGCCGTCCAACGAATGGGGCATGGACATCTGGAACGAAGGCATCGCCTACAAGAAAGGCGCGGCGTTCCTCGGCGCCGGATTCACCATCAAGCCATTGAACGAAGACTACATCGGCGTGCTGCGGGCCATCGACCCGAAAACCGGCAAGGAAGTCTGGCGTCACAAGAACTATGCGCCGCTGTGGGGCGGGGTGCTGACCACCAAGGGCAACCTGGTGTTCACCGGCACGCCTGAAGGTTTCCTGCAGGCGTTCAACGCCAAGACCGGCGAGAAGGTCTGGGAATTCCAGACCGGCTCCGGCGTGCTCGGCTCACCCATCACCTGGGAAATGGACGGCGAACAGTACGTTTCGGTGCTCTCCGGCTGGGGCGGCGCGGTACCGCTGTGGGGCGGTGAAGTGGCCAAGCGCATCAAGGACTTCAACCAGGGCGGCATGCTCTGGACCTTCAAGCTGCCCAAGGACCTCGTCGCCAAGCACTGATCGAGTGGAGGCACCCTTGAAAACGCCTTCGCCGGCAAGCCGGCTCCTACAAAAATCGAGCATATCACCGGGATCCGTGTAGGAGCTGGCTTGCCAGCGAAGAGGCCCTCGAGCCTTGCATTACCAATGAAGGCGCCTTCGCCGGCAAGTTGGCTCCTACGACCAAATAACGAGAGCCCCTCCTGCCAACGATGCATTCGTCTGGCACGCGGGGCTCTCTAGTATCGGCTCATCGCCTGTCAGCACGACAGGCATCGACCCAGACAGAGGCCCACCATGATCTACGCACAACCCGGAACCCCAGGCGCCGTCATTACCTTCAGGCCGCGCTACGGCAACTTCATCGGTGGCGAATTTGTCGCTCCGATCAATGGCGAGTACTTCACCAACACCTCGCCGGTCAACGGTGAAGTGATCGCCGAATTCCCGCGCTCCAGCGCCGCCGACATCGACAAGGCCCTCGACGCCGCCCATGCCGCTGCCGACGCCTGGGGCAAGACCTCGGCCCAGGACCGCTCCCTGGTGCTGCTGAAAATCGCCGATCGCATCGAGCAGAACCTTGAGGTCCTGGCCGTCACCGAAACCTGGGACAACGGCAAGGCCGTGCGCGAAACACTGAACGCCGACGTGCCGCTGGCGGCCGACCACTTCCGTTACTTCGCCGGCTGCATCCGCGCCCAGGAAGGCGGCGCCGCCGAGATCAACGAGCTGACCACGGCCTATCATTTCCATGAGCCCCTGGGTGTGGTCGGGCAGATCATTCCGTGGAACTTCCCGCTGCTGATGGCCGCCTGGAAACTCGCCCCGGCCCTGGCCGCCGGCAACTGCATCGTGCTCAAGCCTGCCGAGCAAACGCCGCTGTCGATCATGATCTTCGCCGAACTCATCGCCGACTTGCTGCCAGCGGGCGTGCTGAACATCGTCCAGGGCTTCGGTCGCGAAGCCGGCGAGGCCCTGGCCACCAGCAAGCGCATCGCCAAGATCGCCTTCACCGGCTCGACCCCGGTGGGCGCGCACATCATGCATTGCGCCGCCGAGAACATCATCCCGAGCACCGTCGAGCTGGGCGGCAAGTCGCCGAATATCTTCTTCGAAGACATCATGAACGCCGAGCCCGCGTTCATCGAAAAGGCTGCCGAAGGCCTGGTGCTGGCGTTCTTCAACCAGGGTGAAGTCTGCACCTGTCCGTCCCGGGCGCTGGTGCAGGAGTCGATCTACGAGCCGTTCATGGCCGAGGTGATGAAGAAGATCGCCAGGATCAAGCGCGGCAACCCGCTGGACACTGAGACCATGGTCGGCGCCCAGGCGTCCGAGCAGCAATACGACAAGATCCTCTCGTACCTGACCATTGCCCAGGAGGAGGGCGCCGAGCTGCTCACCGGCGGCGCGGCCGAACGTCTGGAGGGCGACCTGTCCAGCGGTTACTACATTCAGCCGACCCTGCTCAAGGGGCACAACAAGATGCGTGTGTTCCAGGAAGAAATCTTCGGCCCGGTGGTGGGGGTCACCACTTTCAAGGACGAAGCCGAAGCCCTGGCCATTGCCAACGACAGCGAGTTCGGCCTCGGTGCCGGCCTGTGGACCCGCGACATCAACCGCGCCTACCGCATGGGCCGGGCGATCAAGGCCGGGCGCGTGTGGACCAACTGTTACCACCTGTACCCGGCGCACGCCGCGTTTGGTGGCTACAAGAAGTCCGGCGTCGGCCGGGAAAACCACAAGATGATGCTCGATCACTATCAGCAGACCAAAAACCTGCTGGTGAGCTACGACATCAATCCGCTGGGGTTCTTCTGATTCGACTCGAAATCGGGTAATGGCCTTCGCTGGCAAGTCGGGTCGCCGCATCGCAGCTCCTACAGGT
>NZ_JBFUHR010000047.1:0-4617 GCF_056402295.1 Pseudomonas sp. P4_B3 | reverse complement strand
GCTTCGCGACCGGCAACGATGTTGGCACCGTGCAGGAAGACACCACGCTCAGCGTCAGCGGCCAGTTCAGCTCGGCCGACATCGATCACGATGCCACGGCGACCTGGACCATCAATGGCGCGTCCACCGGCACCTACGGTTCGATCGCCGTGGACACCACCGGCCAGTGGACCTACACCCTGGCCAATGGCACCGATGGCGTTGCCAGTGCGGCGCAGTCGCTGAAGGCGGGCGAGAGTCACAACGAAGTGTTCAGCGTGCAAGTCAGCGACGGCCTCGGCGGCGTCGACACCCAACTGGTGACCGTCACCATTACCGGCAGCAACGACGCGCCCGTGCTCAGCTTCCTGACGGGCAACGAGGCGGGCGCGGTGCAGGAAGACACCACGCTCAGCGTGAACGGCCAGTTCAGTTCGGCCGACATCGATCACGATGCCACCGCCACTTGGAGTATTGCCGGGCCAAATACCGGCACCTTTGGCTCGATCGCCGTGGACAGCAGCGGCCAGTGGACCTACACCCTGGCCAATGGCACCGATGGTGTCGCCAGTGCGGTGCAGTCGCTGAAGGCGGGCGAGAGTCATGATGAGGTGTTTACGGTGCAGGTCAGCGACGGCCTCGGCGGCGTCGACACCCAACTGGTGACCGTCACCATTACCGGCAGCAACGACGCGCCCGTGCTCAGTTTCGCGACGGGCAATGCGGCCGGCGCGGTGCAGGAAGACACCACCCTCAGTGTCAGCGGCCAGTTCAGCTCGACCGACATCGATCACGATGCCACGGCGACCTGGACCCTCAATGGCGCGTCCACCGGCACCTACGGTTCGATCGCGGTGGACACCACCGGCCAGTGGACCTACACCCTGGCCAATGGCAGCGACGGAGTTGCCAGTGCGGTGCAGTCGCTGAAGGCGGGCGAGAGTCATGATGAGGTGTTTACGGTGCAAGTCAGCGACGGCCTGGGCGGCGTCGACACCCAACTGGTGACCGTCACCATTACCGGCACCAACGACGCGCCGACGGTGACGGCGGCAGAAGTCGAAAGCGGGGCGGTAGCCGAAGACGGTACCCCGCTGGCCAGCGGCAGCTTCGCCTTCGGCGACGTGGACCTGGCCGATGACGCCCATGTGGCCAGCGTGAGCGCGCCAGCCAATGCGCTGGGTACGCTGGTGGCCACCGTCAGCGACGAGAGCACCGGCGACGCGGTGGGCAGCGTGGGCTGGACCTATACGCTGAACAACAGCGCGGCGCAGTACCTGGCCGCGGGCCAGACCAAGACCGAAGTGTTCACGGTGACGCTGACCGACGACGTCGGGGCGACAGTGACCAAGGACGTGACGATCACCATTACCGGCAGCAACGACGCGCCGGTGCTCAGTTTCGCGACCGGCAACGAGGTCGGCACGGTGCAGGAAGACACCACCCTCAGCGTCAGCGGCCAGTTCAGCTCGACCGACATCGATCACGATGCCACCGCCACTTGGAGTATTGCCGGGCCAAATACCGGCACCTTTGGCTCGATCGCCGTGGACAGCAGCGGCCAGTGGACCTACACCCTGGCTAACGGCAGCGACGGGGTTGCCAGTGCAGTGCAGGCGCTGAAGGCGGGAGAAAGTCACAACGAAGTGTTCAGCGTGCAGGTCAGCGACGGCCTGGGCGGCGTGGACACCCAGATGGTGACCGTCACCATTACCGGCAGCAACGATGCGCCCGTGCTCAGCTTCGCGACCGGCAACGATGTTGGCGCGGTGCAGGAAGACACCACGCTCAGCGTCAATGGCCAGTTCAGCTCGGCCGACATCGATCACGACGCCACGGCGACCTGGAGCATTGCGGGTACAGATACGGGCACCTACGGTTCGATCGCCGTCGATAACAGCGGCCAGTGGACGTACACCCTGGCCAACGGCACCGATGGGGTTGCCAGTGCGGTGCAGGCGCTGAAGGCGGGCGAGAGCCATGATGACGTGTTCACGGTGCAAGTCAGCGACGGCTTGGGTGGCGTCGACACCCAGCTGGTGACCGTCACCRTYACCGGCAGCAACGACGCGCCSGTGCTCAGTTTCGTGACAGGCAATGAGGCGGGCGCGGTGCAGGAAGACACCAAACTCAGCGTCAATGGCCAGTTCAGTTCGGCCGACATCGATCACGATGCCACGGCAACCTGGACCATCAATGGCGCATCAACAGGCACCTACGGCGCGATCGCCGTGGACACCACCGGCCAGTGGACCTACACGCTGGCCAATGGCAGCGATGGGGTCGCCAGTGCAGTGCAGTCGCTGAAGGCGGGCGAGAGTCACAACGAAGTGTTCAGCGTGCAGGTCAGCGACGGGCTGGGCGGCGTCGACACCCAGCTGGTGACCGTCACCATTACCGGCAGCAACGACGCGCCCGTGCTCAGCTTCGCGACCGGCAACGATGTTGGCGCGGTGCAGGAAGACACCACGCTCAGCGTCAATGGCCAGTTCAGTTCGGCCGACATCGATCACGATGCCACGGCGACCTGGAGCATTGCGGGTACAGATACGGGCACCTACGGTTCGATCGCCGTCGATAACAGCGGCCAGTGGACGTACACCCTGGCCAACGGCACCGATGGGGTTGCCAGTGCGGTGCAGTCACTGAAGGCGGGCGAGAGTCACAACGAAGTGTTCAGCGTGCAAGTCAGCGACGGCCTGGGTGGCGTCGACACCCAGTTGGTGACGATCACCGTCACCGGCAGCAACGACGCGCCCGTGCTCAGCTTCGCGACCGGCAACGAGGCCGGCGCGGTGCAGGAAGACACCACGCTCAGCGTCAGTGGCCAGTTCAGCTCGGCCGACATCGATCACGATGCCACGGCGACCTGGAGCATCAATGGCGCGTCCACCGGCACCTACGGTTCGATCGCGGTGGACAACAGCGGCCAGTGGATCTACACCCTGGCCAATGGCAGCGACGGGGTTGCCAGTGCGGTGCAGTCGCTGAAGGCGGGCGAGAGCCATGATGACGTGTTTACGGTGCAAGTCAGCGACGGCCTGGGCGGCGTGGACACCCAGCTGGTGACCGTCACCGTCACCGGCAGCAACGACGCGCCGGTGCTCAGCTTCGTGACAGGCAACGAGGCGGGCGCGGTGCAGGAAGACACCAAACTCAGCGTCAATGGCCAGTTCAGTTCGGCCGACATCGATCACGATGCCACGGCGACCTGGACCCTCAATGGCGCGTCCACCGGCACCTACGGTTCGATCGCCGTGGACAGCAGCGGCCAGTGGACCTACACCCTGGCCAACGGCAGCGACGGGGTCGCCAGTGCGGTGCAGGCGCTGAAGGCGGGCGAGAGCCATGATGACGTGTTCACGGTGCAAGTCAGCGACGGCCTCGGCGGCGTCGACACCCAGCTGGTGACCGTCACCATCACCGGCAGCAACGACGCGCCCGTGCTCAGTTTCGTGGCAGGCAATGCGGCCGGCGCGGTGCAGGAAGACACCACGCTCAGCGTGAACGGCCAGTTCAGCTCGGCCGACATCGATCACGACGCCACGGCGACCTGGACCATCAATGGCGCGTCAACAGGCACCTACGGTTCGATCGCGGTGGACACCACCGGCCAGTGGACCTACACGCTGGCCAACGGCACCGATGGGGTCGCCAGTGCGGTGCAGGCGCTGAAGGCGGGCGAGAGCCACGAGGACGTGTTCACGGTACAGGTCAGCGACGGCCAGGGCGGCGTCGACACCCAGCTGGTGACGATCACCGTCACCGGCAGCAATGACGCGCCCGTGCTCAGCTTCGCGACGGGCAATGAGGCCGGCGCGGTGCAGGAAGACACCACGCTCAGCGTCAATGGCCAGTTCAGCTCGGCCGACATCGATCACGATGCCACGGCAACCTGGACCCTCAATGGCGCGTCCACAGGCACCTACGGTTCGATCGCGGTGGACACCACCGGCAAGTGGATCTACACGCTGGCCAATGGCACCGACGGGGTCGCCAGTGCGGTGCAGTCGCTGAAGGCGGGCGAGAGTCATGAGGACGTGTTCACGGTGCAGGTCAGCGATGGCCTCGGCGGTGTCGACACCCAGCTGGTGACTATCACCGTCACCGGCAGCAACGACGCCGCCGTGCTGTCCTCGGCCAGCGTTACGCTCAGCGAAACCAATGCTCCGCTGACCACCAGCGGCACCCTGACCATCAGCGACGTCGACAACGCCGCAACCTTCGCCGCGCAAACCAACACCGTCGGCAGCCACGGCCAGTTCTCCATCGGCACCGGCGGTGCCTGGACCTACGTCGCCAGTTCCGCCCACAACGAGTTCGCGGCCGGCACCACCTACACCGACACCTTCGCGGTGAGCAGTGCCGACGGCACCCTCACTTCGGTCACCGTGCATATCCTCGGCACCAACGATGCCGCCGTGCTGTCCGCCGACATCGCCAACCTCACCGAGACCAATGCTGCGCTGACCACCGCTAGCACCCTGACCATCAGCGACGTCGACAGCGCCGCAACCTTCGTCGCCCAAACCAACACCGCCGGCAGCTACGGCCAGTTCTCCATCGGCACCGGCGGTGCCTGGACCTACGTCGCCAACTCCGCCCACAACGAGTTCGCCGCCGGTACCACCTACAGAG
>NZ_JBFUHR010000046.1:0-5695 GCF_056402295.1 Pseudomonas sp. P4_B3 | reverse complement strand
GGGCAAGGCGCGAGAAGCGCAGTTTGGTCATTCCAAATCAGCTTCGAGCAACACAGCCCTGCACAACAGCAGGCCCGGCCCTTCGGGTTGTGCCTTAAAGCTGGCCATGCTGCGTTGCAGGCCTTGGAAAGGGAACAACCATTCCCAGCGGCCTACGCCTTGCCTGGCCAGCTTTAAGGCGACAACGCGGTAGGGAAACTAATTGAGAACGCCCCCTGGGGCGGGGCTCAATGGCTCGACGGTTTTTCGGGGCAGGCCTAGAATGGTCAATTCATTATCTGGTTGAGCGCTCATGCTTCCCGAATGTCAGCTGTTCGGCACCCTTGGATGCCATCTCTGTGAAGTAGCCGAAGCCATGTTGATGGAGTTTGTCGAGCGCGGCCTGCTGGTGGAACTGGTGGATATCGCCGACGATGAAACGTGGTTCGCAGCCTACAGCCTGCGTATTCCGGTGTTGCGGCGAGTCGATACCGGTGCTGAACTGGGCTGGCCGTTCAGTGCCGATCAGGTGGTGGCGTTCCTGCATTGAGCGGCTTTTGCGCTGGTGGTATGTCCCGTCTGTCGAACTTTGCGATTGATCCCCTTGGCTTATTCGGTGTTGATCGGATACTGTATGCGTATACAGTTATTCGCGGTGCCTGCCTTGCCGCTCCTGATTTTCGGGAGTGAGCAGGCAAGCCCGGGCGTGAGAGGGATGAATCGTGGTCAATGTCGAACAGTTGAAGAACAGCGTGAACCGGATGTCCGCAGACGTCGTGCGCGAGGCTGTCCTTGAGTTGCGTCTGGATGGTCTGGTGACCGAGGGGAAAACGCCCTTCAACAAAACGCATTTCAATACCTGTTTCGCAGAAATCGAAGCCTTGTTTCAACGCGCGGGTTATCACCGGCAACTCGATGTCGTGGGTTATCAGGGATTGTTGTACGCCCTGTACGACCCCGCTCGCTGGGAAGCGGTCGATGTACTGCGCTGGCTCAAGGAGTACACCGAAGCGGCGGCGCGCACACAGATCCCGGCTTGAGGAATCTTCTCTAGGTTCCTTCCCCCCTGCTGTTGGATAATGCCGCCCTGCACTGAGGGTTAGAGCTTTCGTATGTCCACTTCATCTTTTTCCGCGGCACACAGCCAGGCCAGTACGCTCTACTTGCCACCTGGCCCGTGGCAGACCGTAGTCGATTGCCTGTGTGAGCATTTCAGCGCCATCGGTCGTGAACAATGGCTGGACAGAATTGCCCGTGGCCGGGTCCTCGATGGGCAGGGCATGCCGATAGCCCTCGATCTGGCCTACAAGGAAGGTTTGCGGATTCATTATTTTCGCGAAGTGCCGGATGAAAAGCCGATCCCGGTGATCGAGTCGATCCTGTACGCGGACGAGCATCTGGTGGTGGCCGACAAACCGCACTTTCTGCCCGTAACGCCGGCTGGCGAATATGTCGAACAGACGCTACTCAGGCGCTTGATCCGGCGCCTGGGCAATCCGCACCTGGTGCCATTGCATCGCATCGACCGACATACCGCAGGGCTGGTGCTGTTTTCCGCCAATCCGCAGAGTCGTTCGGCTTATCAGTCGTTGTTTCCAACCCGGCAAATCGAAAAGCGTTACGAGGCCATCGCTGCGGCGTTGCCTGAACTTGCTTTCCCGCTGGTTCATAGAAGCCGACTGGTCGATGGCGAACCGTTCTTCCGCATGCAGGAGGGGCCAGGGGCCAGCAACACCGAGACGGCGGTCGAAGTCAGGGAGAAACAGGGGGATCTCTGGCGTTATGGTCTTTACCCGGTGACGGGCAAGAAACATCAGCTGCGAGTACATATGGCAGCGTTGGGTGCCGGTATCTGCAACGACCCGTTTTACCCAGAGGTGCTCAAGGATGCGCAGGATGACTACGCCAATCCTTTGAAACTGCTGGCTCAGGGTCTGAAGTTTCTCGATCCGGTCACAGGCCAGGCGCGAGAGTTCGAGAGTGAGATCACCCTGCAATGGTGATTAATAAGCAACTCTGAAGCGCTGTCCTTCAGGCATGAAAAAGCCCGCATCAAGCGGGCTTTTCTGTATCCGGCAGTGCCCGGATTACAGCTCTTTAACGGTACGAATCTGGTCTTTGTTGATGCGGGTCTGTTTGCCGTCGAGCTGTTCGAATTCGTAGAAACCGGAATCCTTGTCGAACTGTGGCGTGTCGACGGCCTGGATTTCGCGACCGTCATTCAAGGTGATCACCGTAGGCGATGCGCAACCGGCGAGGGTGGCGAGGCCGAGTGCAAGCATGAAAGTGGCGAGGGTCCGTTGAGTCATGAGTGTGTTTCTCCGAATAAGAAATCTTTGGTTACCGAACTTGAGACGTGCACCATTCGCGCAAGTTCCTGATTAATCTCAGTCTGACACAGTGTCGTGACCGCTTAACAGTTCCGGCGTGTTGAGGTTGGCCAGCCGAGGGTCCTTGTCGGGGCATTGCAGTGCGGTCGCACCGAGCTTGCGCATCAACCGGCCAGGGCTGCGCTCACCTTCGTTCCAGGCGTTTTCAAATGCTGCCCTGTGTAGCACAGGAATCACGCACAACAACGGTTCCCAGTGGTCATCATGCCGCACCATCAGCGGCTTGTCCGGATGCAGGTTGGCGGTCTCGCGCATATTGTCGATCAGCGCCGCATCGATGCCCGGAACGTCACAGGGCAAGACCAGCAGATGGCTATGGCGAGCAGCTTTCAGGCCAGCGCGAATACCGGCCAGCGGCCCGGGGAAGTCACCTTCATCATCGTGGACCAACTGGTCGGCGTAGGGCGCGTACTTCTCAAGGTTGCGATTGCAGGAGATGATCAGGTCATCGCTCAGCGGGCGGGTCTTGCGATGCAGATGTGCAATCAGGGGTTCGCCCTGCCAGTCCAGCAACCCTTTGTCCCGACCACCCATACGTTGGCCGCGACCGCCCGCCAGGAGCAGAATGGAGCAGGGTGGCAATTGTGAATTCGAGGTCATGGCAGGTCTCCATGGGAGCGGCGAAAAAACGGAGCGCTGTGATATAACACCGGGCTGTTTCTCCTACAACTGGACGAGCCTATGAAAGCCAAGGCTGATGTACCTTTCGCACCGCTGAATATTGCAGTGCTGACTGTCAGCGATACCCGCACACTGGAAACCGACACCTCAGGTCAGGTCTTTGTCGACGGCTTGACCGCCGCCGGTCATTACCTGGCAGCCCGGGTGTTGCTCAAAGATGACCTCTACAAAATTCGCGCGCAAGTCGCCAACTGGATTGCCGACGATGTCGTACAGGTTGTGCTGATCACCGGCGGCACCGGTTTTACCGGGCGTGACAGCACACCCGAAGCCGTCGGCTGCCTGCTGGACAAACAGGTTGATGGATTTGGTGAACTGTTCCGCCAGATCTCGGTTGCCGATATCGGCACTTCGACCGTTCAGTCCCGGGCGTTGGCCGGTCTGGCCAACGGCACGCTGGTTTGCTGCTTGCCGGGCTCCACCAATGCCGTGCGCACCGGTTGGGACGGCATACTGGCCGAGCAACTGGATTCGCGGCATCGGCCGTGCAATTTCGTGCCTCACTTGAAACAGGCAGCGCCTTGTGAATCCCGTGGGTAAGCCTGGCAAGACTGGCAGCCTGATGCCCGTCGAGCAGGCGTTGGCACGCTTGCTGGAAATGGCCGAGGCTACAAGGATTGTCGAGCGCGAACGCTTGCCGTTGGCACAGGTACAGGGGCGTGTACTGGCTGAAGACCTGGTGTCGACCCTTGACCTGCCACCCTGGCCCAACAGTGCCATGGATGGTTTTGCCTTGTGCATGGCGGACTGGACGGGAGAGCCGTTGGTGGTCAGTCAGAAGGTGTTTGCTGGCCAGGCCCCCGATCCGTTGCTGCCAGGAACCTGTGCGCGCATTTTCACCGGGGCGCCTGTTCCCGCCGGTGCCGATTGCGTCGAGATGCAGGAAAATGTCGAGGTTCAGGCGGATGAGCGAGTACGTTTCACTGAAGCCTTGACCCAAGGTCAGAACATCCGTCCGCAAGGCCAGGAAACCACCGTCGGCGAGCTGATTCTGCCGGCAGGTACGCGGTTGGGGCCGATCGAGCAAGGATTGGCTGCCTCATTGGGGTGCGCTGAGCTGGAGGTGGTTCGCAAGGTGCGTGTGGCGGTGCTGTCCACCGGCGACGAATTGATTGAGCCTGGGCAGACGCTGGGGCCGGGACAGATCTACAACAGCAACCGGGTGTTGTTGTGCAGCTGGTTGCAGCGTTTGGGGTGTGAGGTCGTCGACGCGGGCATTCTTGCGGACAATCTGGAAACCACTCGTTCCCGATTGGGTGAATTGAAGGATGTCGACCTGATCCTTTCGACCGGTGGCGTATCGGTAGGGGAAGCCGATTTTCTGGGTATCGTCTTGCGCGAAGAGGGCGAATTGACGCTGTGGAAACTCGCCATCAAGCCCGGTAAACCGTTGACCTTCGGACATTTTCGCGGTGTGCCGGTGATTGGCTTGCCGGGCAATCCGGCATCGACCCTCGTGACTTTTGCATTGTTGACCAGGCCCTATCTCCTGCGCCGTCAGGGTGTAGAAGAAGTCGAGCCGTTGAAGGTGCAGGTGCCGGCAGGGTTTGACTGGCTCCAACCTGGCAATCGGCGTGAGTATTTGCGCGGACGGCTGGAAAACGGCAGGGCGACGATCTACAAAAACCAGAGTTCTGGCGTACTGCGTAGCGCTGCCTGGGCTGATGGATTGGTAGAAGTCCTGGAAGGTCGCACGCTGGTTCAGGGCGATAGCGTTTCCTTCATTCCGCTGAGTGAAGTTCTGAGCTGATAGTTTCAGCGGCTTGGTCACACAAAACCCGGTTGATTGAACCGGGTTTTGTGTTGAAGGCCACTCAATGCGCCAGAAGCAATGAAATAACCTGCTCGAAACGGCTATTGGCGATCCAGCCAAGGAGGCCGAGGATCACGGCTGTTCCGCAGGCGGAATAGGCAAGCCTGTGCTTGATGGATTTGACGTCATCCAGGACTTCATCCATGTCCCTGCGTAAGCTCTTGAGGTGTGTTTCCAGCTCGGTGACGCGAGGTTCCATATCAACTTCTCCCGTGGCTTTTGTGCTGTTGCGGTATTCAGCTCGATGGCCTGCATTTTTATTATCTGTGAGCGGCAGGACCGAAATGGCCGGTGATCCGAGGTTTTGGCTTTGCATGGCACGTCCTTGTGGTGTCCTGCTGTAGCCCCCAAAAGTCTACCAATTCAGGTTTCCGGTCAATTGAGCCGATTCCTCACTTTTTGTAAGAAAAATCCTGCCGTGTGGGGGGATCAAGACTGTCCGACTGGAAGTAATTCGTTTTCTTGCGACTTTTAACGGCGGGGGGCTTCTGGCGTCGACAGCATGTTTATTCGTGCGCGCCTGCCCTGGAAGGGGACAACTTGCGTTTCTCGGTTCGCCCGGCGGCGTTACTCGTGCATCTGCCTGAGGATTCGCCGCTGTTACGAGCGGGGGCGTTCTCAATTAGTTTCCCCACCGCGTTGTCGCCTTAAAGCTGTCCAGGCAAGGCGTAGGCCGCTGGGAATGGTTGTTCCCTTTCCAAGGCCTGCAACGCAGCATGGCCAGCTTTAAGGCACAACCCGAAGGGCCGGGCCTGCTGTTGTGCAGGGCTGTGTTGCTCGAAGCTGATTTGGAATGACCAAACTGCGCTTCTCGCGCCTTGCCCTGCACAAC
>NZ_JBFUHR010000045.1:0-6138 GCF_056402295.1 Pseudomonas sp. P4_B3 | reverse complement strand
GAGGAAATACTCCATCCCCTTGCCGGCATAATCGATCCCGACAATACCAATGCCTGTAATCCAGAGCGCGACAAGTGCAAGCGATACGGTTTTTTGAAGACTGTCCATGTGCGCGTCATCATGGTGACCTGATGCATCGCCCTTCAGGAGTTGCTTGACCATTGCAATGTCACTGGTCAAAACCAGCCCGATTGCCACGCAGCAGGCGATAAGATGAAAATATACAACGCCCAAACGCACATATTCCACGGTGGACGAAGAAAACATACTAAGTTCCATGGTGACCTCTTGGTTGTAATAGTGAATCGACTTGGCTCTCGGCACGGCATAATTGGAGTTTGCCGTTGCTGATGGCAGTCAAGATCCAGTAATTACTATTAATTAATCTTGCGGCATGACGCGGCCAAGATAATAGTGATTTTCACGAATGAACTTTTAATCATTCGATTATTTTAATTTTCAGGTAACAACAAACATCATCCGCACTGGGTGCCTATGAGGTTTGACTTCCGCTTCTGGGGGGCAGGCGAGGCCCGGAACCCTGTCGGCGAGCGGATCAGGCAATGCTGGTGGGGGCGGCAGGGCTTGCACCCCATTCGAGGAAACGGATCTTGTGAACCTCACCCTCGCTGTCTTCGTAGACCAGGGTCACCGGTACCACGCCGGTCTTGTCGGATGTATCGGTGCGCTGCAGTACGCGTTTCACATCGATGTCCATCCCGTAGTGGTATTCAACGGCCGAGACATGCGCGCCGGGTTCTTGCAGGCTGTTCTGGTCGAAGACACTGGGTGCGAGACTGGAAATCACGGCACTGACAATTGTGGCCATGCTCATAAGGCTGTACCTCTTCTGTAGTTCGCTTGACAAGGACCTAATGTGACACGTGATGAGAGTGAAGTTCACTGCACCGCGACGAACGTGCCTGCCTGAAAAGCCTGTAGTGGCTGCAAACTCCCGGCAATTCCCCGCGCTTGACGCCTCTCGACCATTCGTCCTTTAAACCCCGTATTTGTTGGTCAAAGTCCGTTTCTGAAGGAGGTCATGACATGTCATGACGGATTTTTCGCGCGGTGGTTGTGACAGTACCTGGACCGAAAACGCCTGCTATCGAGCCAGGGGGAAATATCGGGTATTGGCCGATTGTTGCCTTTCACCACCGGTTGAATCCACAGCCGAAAGCAGCCTGTCAGTCAGGGAATAGCTGAAGGGTATTCAGGGTGATGGTGGTCGGTGGCTACGGAAATTTCGGTAGCATCGTTTGCAGGCATTTGGCGGTGATGCCAGATGTGGAACTGGTGATCCGGTTAATGCGTGTGAGGGCGTTCATAGGGGCGCTTTCAAAAAACGCTGTTCATGATCAGGCTCCGGCAATAGGCACGTGTCGTATTTCCCGAAGAGCCGATAACGATTAAGCGCAATGCGGTCGTATGCCCAATTTCGAAGTTTGCGAGGGAAGATGCGCAACAGGTTCACGGGGCGCCAGAGTGCGGAAAACTGGGCGATGATTTCGAAAAATGCATCCGAACGGTCCCAGTAGTGTCGGTCGCGGATCACCGCCATGGTGTCGAATTGATCCACGGGCAAACCTGCCCACGCGAGCAGAACCTGCCCCTCGGGTGACTGAACCGCCGCCAACCGCACTCGCCGCTGGCGGTCATGGCGAATCAAGAACCTCACCCAGCCATTGCACAGCTTGCAGACACCGTCGAACAGGACCACCGTTTCTCCTGGTTTGAGCAGTGGCGCGGGTGAGGGGCGGATTTGCGAGGCTGGCATAAGCGTGGGTCCAAGGGATCCTGGTTATCCCGGATCATAACCACGTGCCAGCGTTAAAGTCTGCATTTGGCTGTGGATTCAACCGGTCGATGCAACACAGCTGAATTCTGTGTAAGCAGAAGGAGTATTGCCGCAGTCCTCAGTCGCCTGTGGAAAGGCCATGCTTGTGTGCGTAGGCGTACAGATCTACGCGGTTCGTCAGGCCCAGCTTGCTGTAGATCGATGTTAAATGGTTGCGCAGCGTGTGCTCGCTGATGTGCAACTTCTCGGCCACCAACTTGCCAGGGGCTGAGGGGTCGCTGGCCAGCGATGCAATGGTTTGCTGCTCGCGGCGCGTTAGCTTGGCGATTTTTTGTTGCTCCGGGTCAATATCGCGTTCGGCTTTCTTGCGCGCCAGTTCAAGGAAGATACGGCTGGTCGCATTGCGGTCAATCCAGAGTTCGCCGTCATGCACTTTTTCTATGGCTTTGAGCAATGTCGATGCGGAGGCCGACTCCCGCTTATCCACCACGCCACGTGCGCCCGCCAGCACCGCTCTGTCATGCAGCGCCACGTCGCTCGACCCTGTCACTACCAGAATCCTGGCTTTGGTCTGGCTGTGCAAGTCGACCAGCGACTCGATACAGTCCTCGCTGTCCAGGTCCAGCACCACCACATCTGGCGCGTATTGGTGAAGCGAAAGCAGGTACTCCGCCACCGACGCCACCGAGCCCGCCAGCGTCAACCTCGGTTGAGCGCTTTCCACCAGACGCTCAAGGCCCCAGGCCACGAGCGGTAGAGCTACTAACAGGACTTGAATTGGCATGCGGGTCGCTGCCTCTTTAGGCGGGTTGTGTTAGCTGATCATGATAGCAATCGTTGCAGCCTGTAGCTTTTTTCTATAACGCTTCAGGTAGCCCCTCCCATGACATTTGTCCCGTAAAGCCCTGTTTTCATGGCTGATTGACTCCCAGAAAAAAGGGATAGCGCTCCCATGTATAAAACAGCGGTCGTTTTTAGACTGCCACCATGAAAGGCACATACCGAATTGAGCCCCGTGAACAAATCACCCTGCCGCTGCAACTGATCGGCGGGGGCAACGGTGTCACCCGTGACATCAGCGCCTCCGGTTTGTATTTCGAAACCGATAGTGAGCTGCAGGTGGGTAGCTTGATTGACTTCGAGATCGAACTCGACACTCCCGGCGGCCCCATGAAGTTCAAGGCTCAAGGACAAATTGTGCGCATTGAGCCACAAGGCGGCAGGACCGGGGCGGGCGTGAAGCTGCTGGCCAGCCGGCTGGTGCCGGTGGAATGAGGTTTTCGTGGGTTGAGGAAGAAGCGCTTGTGGCTGTTAGCGGCCCACGGCGGTTTTTTGCTCAGGGTGACATTCTTGGGAGAAAGACATGGCTAGCACTACAACTACCAGCGGCGGAACCGTTACCTCGTTTTCCAACACGCCGCAGGCGAAGGATGACATCTTCACCACCACTGAAAATCTGTTGGGGGTCGTGTATTGGGACGTCATGTCCAATGACCTCGGTGGCAACGCGAAGACACTCTGGTCACTCGACAACGCGGACAGTCTTTCTACTGCCACCAAGGCTTATGCTCCGGCCGACCTCCTGACCCAGGATACGGCGAGGGCTGAGGCGGCGAGTTCTGACACCAGTTTGAATGGTGCAAAGATCTGGATCACCTCGGACGGCAAGGTCGGCTACGACGCCACTACTTTCTCGTCTGCTTTCAAGGCACAACTCCAGGCGCTGGCTACTGGCGAGCTCCTGACGGACAGCTTTACCTATGCGATTCGTCTTGGCAACGGAACGCTCAGTTGGGCCACCGCGACGGTGCAGTTTTCGGGCGTGAATGATGGTATGACGATCAGCATCGGCGCGCAGGCCGGCACGGTGACCGAAGACGCCGACACCACGGCGAGCACGACCGACTCGCAGACAGCCAGCGGCACGATTGTCTTTGACGATGTCGACCTGAGTGACACGCACATGGCGACGTTCGCGCCGGCGGCGGGCAACGCTACTCATCTTGGTACGTTCGTACTCTTGCCGGTAAGCGAAGCAGCGAATGCAGCCAACGGTTCGGTGCAATGGACGTACAACCTGAGCAATGCGGCGGCGCAGTACCTGGCCCAGGGACAGACAGTCACCGAAACTTACCTGGTCACCATCAACGATGGTCATGGTTCGTCGGTAACGCAGAATGTGACCATCACTATCACCGGCACCAATGATGTGCCGACGGTGACGGCGGCAGAAATCGAAAGCGGGACGGTGACTGAAGACGGCACCCCGCTGGCCAGCGGCAGCTTCGCCTTCGGCGACGTGGACCTGGCCGATGACGCCCATGTGGCCAGCGTGAGCGCGCCGGCCGGTGCGCTGGGTACGCTGGTGGCCACTGTCAGCAACGAGAGCACCGGCGACGCTACGGGCAGCGTGGGCTGGACCTACACGCTGAACAACAGCGCGGCGCAGTACCTGGCTGGGGGCCAGACCAAAACCGAAGTGTTCACGGTGACGCTGACCGATGACTTCGGGGCGACGGTGACCAAGAACGTGACGATCACCCTGACCGGCACCAACGACGCGCCGACGGTGACGACGGCAGAGGTCGAAAGCGCTGCGGTGACCGAAGACGGCACCCCGCTGGCCAGCGGCAGCTTCGCCTTCGGCGACGTGGACCTGGCCGATCACGCCCATGTGGCCAGCGTGAGTGCGCCGGCCGGTGCGCTGGGTACGCTGGTGGCCAGTGTGAGCGACGAGAGTACCGGTGATGCGGTGGGTAGCGTGGGCTGGAGCTATACGCTGAACAACAGCGCGGCGCAGTACCTGGCCGCAGGTCAGACCAAGACCGAAGTGTTCACGGTGACGCTGACCGACGACTTCGGGGCGGCGGTGACCAAGGACGTGACGATCACCCTGACCGGCACCAATGACGCGCCGACCGTGACGGCGGCAGAAATCGAAAGCGCGGCGGTGACCGAAGACGGCACCCCGGTGGCCAGCGGCAGCTTCGCCTTCGGCGACGTGGACCTGGCCGATCACGCCCATGTGGCCAGCGTGAGTGCACCGGCCGGTGCGCTGGGTACGCTGGTGGCCACTGTCAGCGACGAGAGCACCGGCGACGCGGTGGGCAGCGTGGGCTGGAGCTATACGCTGAACAACAGCGCGGCGCAGTACCTGGCCGCGGGCCAGACCAAGACCGAAGTGTTCACGGTGACGCTGACCGATGACGTCGGGGCGACGGTGACCAAGGACGTGACGATCACCATCACCGGCAGCAACGACGCACCAGTGCTCAGCTTCGCGACGGGCAATGCTGCCGGCGCGGTGCAGGAAGACACCACGCTCAGCGTCAACGGCCAGTTCAGTTCGGCTGACATCGATCACGACGCCACCGCCACTTGGAGCATTGCCGGGCCAAATACCGGCACCTTTGGCTCGATCGCGGTGGACAGCAGCGGCCAGTGGACCTACACCCTGGCTAATGGCAGCGACGGGGTTGCCAGTGCGGTGCAGTCGCTGAAGGCGGGCGAGAGTCACAACGAAGTGTTCAGCGTGCAGGTCAGCGATGGCCTCGGCGGCTTGGACACCCAGCTGGTGACCGTCACCATTACCGGCAGCAACGACGCGCCCGTGCTCAGTTTCGCGACCGGCAACGATGTTGGCAGCGTGCAGGAAGACACCACCCTCAGCGTCAGCGGCCAGTTCAGCTCGGCCGACATCGATCACGACGCCACGGCGACCTGGAGCATTGCGGGTACGGATACGGGCACCTACGGCTCGATCGCCGTGGACAGCAGCGGCCAATGGACGTACATCCTGGCCAACGGCAGCGATGGCGTTGCCAGTGCGGTGCAGTCACTGAAGGCGGGCGAGAGTCACAACGAAGTGTTCAGCGTGCAAGTCAGCGACGGCTTGGGTGGCGTCGACACCCAGTTGGTGACCGTCACCGTCACCGGCAGCAACGACGCGCCAGTGCTCAGCTTCGCGACGGGCAATGCGGCCGGCGCGGTGCAGGAAGACACCACCCTCAGTGTCAGCGGCCAGTTCAGCTCGGCCGACATCGATCACGATGCCACGGCAACCTGGACCATCAATGGCGCGTCCACCGGCACCTACGGCGCAATCGCCGTGGACAGCAGCGGCCAGTGGACCTACACCCTGGCCAATGGCAGCGACGGAGTTGCCAGTGCGGTGCAGTCGCTGAAGGCGGGCGAGAGCCATGATGACGTGTTTACGGTGCAAGTCAGCGACGGCCTGGGCGGCGTCGACACCCAACTGGTGACCGTCACCATTACCGGCAGCAACGACGCGCCGGTGCTCAGCTTCGCGACCGGCAACGATGTTGGCACCGTGCAGGAAG
>NZ_JBFUHR010000044.1:0-5000 GCF_056402295.1 Pseudomonas sp. P4_B3 | reverse complement strand
TCACCAACTAGCTAATCCGACCTAGGCTCATCTGATAGCGCAAGGCCCGAAGGTCCCCTGCTTTCTCCCGTAGGACGTATGCGGTATTAGCGTTCCTTTCGAAACGTTGTCCCCCACTACCAGGCAGATTCCTAGGCATTACTCACCCGTCCGCCGCTGAATTCAGGAGCAAGCTCCTGTCATCCGCTCGACTTGCATGTGTTAGGCCTGCCGCCAGCGTTCAATCTGAGCCATGATCAAACTCTTCAGTTCAAACATCTTTGGGTTTTGAGAAAACCCTAAACTTGGCTCAGCAATCGTTGGTTACATCTTTGATTTCTCGCGGAGTAACTTGTGATGCTGATAATCTGTTGACTAGCAGTCTGACTCCACAAGCACCCACACGAATTGCTTGATTCAGTTGTTAAAGAGCGGTTGGTTAAGATCTTTCGTCTCAACCGAGGCGCGCATTCTACAGCAGCCTCATTTGCTGTCAAGTGGTATTTTTCAGAAGTTTTCCAAGTTTCCTTTTCAACTTCAACCACTTGCGCTTCAGATCTCTCGTCAGCGGGAGGCGAATTCTACAGCGTTACACGCTGCTGTCAACACCTCTTTTTCAACTCCCTTTTGGCTTCGATGACCTGAAGCAACCTGCTGCCGAAAACTGCATAACTCATTGTTTACCAAGGAGTTTTCCGTTTCGACTGCGCCGGAAGTGGGGCGAATTATAGAGATCTGGAATCTGCCGTCAAGCACTGATTCAGGTTTTCTATCAATAACCTGCAGAATGCAGCAAAACGCCCCAAAGGGAGCCTATACAGAGGAGCCGAAACACTCCTCTATATAGAAGAAACCAATCAGAGAACGCCCGAATCCTTGAATGCGGACACCGCCCCGGCATCCAGGCCCAACACCCGCTGCAAAACTTCCAGCGTGTGCTCACCCAGCAGAGGAGGTGCAAAACGGTACTCCACTGGCGTTTCCGACAGTCGAATCGGACTCGCCACCTGAGGCACCATCCCGGCCAGCGCATGAGGCAGCTCGATAGCCAACCCACGCGCCTTGACCTGAGGATCGGCAAACATCTGCGCCACGTCATTGATAGGCCCGCATGGCACGCCAGCCTGCTCCAACTGCGCCACCCACTCAGCGGTCGTCTTGAACACCGTCGCCTGGCGGATCAGCGGAATCAGTACTGCCCTGTTTGCCACCCGCAGCTTGTTGGTAGCAAAACGCGGATCGTCCGCCCACTGCGGCTGCCCGGCCACTTCCGCGAACTTGCGGAACTGTCCATCGTTACCGACGGTAAGGATGAAATCGCCATCCGCCGTAGGAAAATCCTGATAGGGCACGATGTTCGGATGAGCATTGCCCAAGCGTTTAGGCGCATTGCCTGTCGTCAGGTAGTTCATCGCCTGGTTGGCCAGACAAGCCACCTGTACGTCCAGTAGTGCCATATCGATATGCTGACCACCGCCGTCGTGATCCCGATGCGCAAGCGCTGCCAGGATCGCGACAGTCGAATACAGCCCGGTCAGGATGTCCGTCAGCGCCACGCCAACCTTCACCGGCCCCGCGCCTTCTTCGCCTTCAGGTCGCCCCGTCAGGCTCATGAGACCGCCCAGCCCCTGGATCATGAAGTCATAACCCGCTCGCTTGGCGTAAGGACCGGTCTGGCCGAACCCGGTGATCGAGCAATAGATCAGATCCGGATTGATCGCCTTCAGCGACTCATAGTCCAGGCCATAAGCCGCCAGACCGCCGACCTTGAAGTTCTCGATCAGGATGTCCGACTTGGCCGCCAGCTCTCGCACCAGCTTCTGCCCTTCAGGGCGTGTGAAGTCGATAGTGACCGATTGCTTGTTGCGATTGGCCGACAAGTAATAGGCGGCCTCACTGGTGTTCTCGCCATAAGCGTCTTTAAGGAACGGTGGCCCCCAGGCGCGCGTGTCATCGCCGTTACCCGGACGCTCGACCTTGATCACTTCGGCGCCAAGGTCGGCCAGGATCTGCCCGGCCCAAGGCCCGGCCAGCACCCGCGATAAATCCAGTACCCGTAGATGCGATAGCGCGCCCATGGACGTTCTCCTTAATAGAACGCCTGGAGGCCGGTTTGCGCACGACCGAGGATCAGTGCATGGACGTCGTGAGTACCTTCATAGGTGTTCACCACTTCCAGGTTGACCAGGTGACGCGCAACACCGAATTCATCGGAGATGCCGTTGCCGCCCAACATATCGCGAGCCATGCGCGCGATGTCCAGGGACTTGCCGCAAGAGTTGCGCTTCATCATCGAGGTAATTTCGACTGCAGCAGTCCCTTCGTCCTTCATACGACCCAGACGCAGGCAGCCTTGCAGCGCCATGGTGATTTCAGTCTGCATGTCGGCCAGCTTCTTCTGGATCAACTGAGTGGCGGCCAGCGGGCGACCGAACTGTTGACGATCCAGGGTGTACTGGCGAGCGGTGTGCCAGCAGAACTCGGCTGCACCCAGCGCACCCCACGAGATGCCGTAACGTGCCGAGTTGAGGCAAGTGAAAGGACCTTTCAGACCACGGACATCCGGGAAAATGTTCTCTTCCGGCACAAACACGTTATCCATCACGATTTCGCCGGTGATCGATGCCCGCAGGCCCACCTTGCCGTGAATCGCCGGAGCGCTCAGGCCTTTCCAGCCTTTCTCCAGAACGAAGCCGCGAATATCACCGGCATCGTCCTTGGCCCAGACCACGAACACATCGGCGATCGGGCTGTTGGTGATCCACATCTTGCTGCCGGTGAGGCTGTAGCCGCCTTCGACTTTGCGCGCACGACTGATCATCGCGCCCGGGTCGGAGCCATGGTTAGGCTCGGTCAGGCCGAAGCAACCGATCCACTCGCCCGACGCCAGTTTCGGCAGGTACTTCTGCTTCTGCGCTTCGGTACCGAATTCATTGATTGGCACCATCACCAGCGAGGACTGCACGCTCATCATCGAGCGATAGCCGGAGTCGATACGCTCGACTTCACGGGCGATCAGGCCATAGCTGACATAGTTCAGGCCGCTGCCACCGTACTGCTCGGGGATGGTTGCGCCCAACAGACCGATCTCGCCCATTTCGCGGAAGATCGCCGGGTCGGTCTTCTCATGGCGGAAAGCTTCAAGAATGCGCGGCGCAAGGCTCTGCTGAGCGAACTGCGCAGCCGTGTCGCGAATCATGCGTTCTTCTTCAGTGAGCTGTTGATCCAGCAGCAGGGGATCGATCCAGTTGAAGCTAGCTTTACCGCCCATGAGTGTGTCCTCTCGAATCGGGTCAAATAACGTGGACTGATCCTAGGCCCGGATGGGCGCCACGGCAAACGAGGATTTTGCATACTGTTGTGCTAATTTCTCACTCCGAAACGTCGCGAAATAGCCTTTATGCGATGTATTAGTGAGGTTGACGTACATGCGCAGAAAGATACCCAGCACCACCGCCCTGATCAGCTTCGAGGCCGCGGCACGCCACGAGAGCTTCACCAAGGCCGCCCAGGAACTTTCGCTGACCCAAGGGGCAATTTGCCGACAGATCGCCAGCCTTGAAGAGTTCCTCAGCGTGGAACTGTTCCGACGTTCGCGGCGCGGGGTCAAGCTGACGGAAGCTGGCCTCTCCTACAGCCGTCGAGTGGCCACTCAACTCGATGCGGTTGAGCGCGACACCTTGTCCGTGATGGGCCAGCAGGGCACCAACGTGATCGAGTTGGCCGTAGTGCCAACCTTCGGCACCCAATGGTTGCTACCGCGACTCAAGGACTTTCAGCAAAAACACCCGGAAGTAACGGTCAACCTGACCAACCGCACGCGCCCGTTCCTGTTCGCCGACACTGATTTTGATGCCGCCATCTACTTCGGTGACGCGGATTGGTCGGGTACAGAATCCCACAGGCTGATGGGTGAAAATCCGATGCCCGTTTGCAGCCCCAACCTGCTCGGAAACAAAACCAGTCTGACGCCCGGCGAAATCGCCGACTTGCCTCTCCTGCAACAAACCACCCGCCCCTATGCCTGGCGCCAATGGTTCGACTCCCAACACCTGAATGTCCCGCGAGACATGACAGGCCCACGCTATGAGCTATTCTCCATGCTCGCCCAAGCGGCCATGCACGACATGGGCATTGCCCTGATTCCGCCGTTTTTGATTCAAAGGGAGCTGAAGGAGAAACGCTTGGTGATCGCCAACCCGCAAGCATTGTCCAGCATCAAGGCTTACTACCTGATGATTCCTGAGCGAAAGGTCGAATCCGCGTCTTTGAGGGCATTTCGTGACTGGCTGGTAAATCAGGCGCACAGCTACAGCCTAGAAGGATAAAGGTCCCGCAGCGTTATTTGACCCCGTAGTCAGCAAATATATAACCCTACAGATATACGTATTTGTCGCATACAAGCAAACTGTATCGAGAAGTCGTACAAACGTTCCACAAGCGCCTGACCACGCGGCTTTGCGCCACTATTTCGAAGCGATGCCGCATCATTCATACGGCCGATGTGTAAATTCTTCAATTTCGGCCAGAATCCTTACAAGGCACGGCCTGCAAGGGATTGACCCGGTTGGTTGCGACATTCGGTCACGGGGTGACTTGTAGTTAATTTTCCGTCACCCGTCATAATCCCTTGAAGGGCACAAAGTTCGCCTGCAAAATGCCGCGCCCCGCCCTGATTTGGCGGGATCGTGCTGATCGGCCGCCCCAGCCGCACCATCCGTAGTGCATGGGTTTACTCAATAAGATCACGCAGGAGATTTGACGTGCACATTGGTGTTCCTCTCGAAACCCAGACCGGCGAAACACGGGTTGCTGCAACCCCGGAAACCATCAAAAAGCTGATCAGCCAGGGTCATAAGGTCACTGTACAAAGCGGCGCCGGCGTCAATGCCAGCGTAGTCGACAGTGCCTATGAAGCGGCAGGCGCAACCATTGGCAGCGCCAATGACGCGTTTGGTGCAGAGCTGATTTTGAAGGTGGTCGCGCCCAGCGACAGCGAGCTGGCGCTGATTAAAAGCGGC
>NZ_JBFUHR010000043.1:0-8143 GCF_056402295.1 Pseudomonas sp. P4_B3 | reverse complement strand
TCTCTGGCGTGTCGTGGTTCTATGCCGCCATGCTGGGCGTTGGTCGTCCGCTGGCCTGGAAGTACTCGCTGGTGGAGTTGCTGGCAGCCTATCCGGTGCTCATCGTCGCTGGGTTCGGGATGATGGTATTGCTCACTGCCTGGGCCAAAAACAGAGACACCGAAGCGCACATGGAGCAAGGCACCAGGACTCCAGGAAATGCCGCCCTGGCTGGCTGGTAATTCCAGGTTGAACAAGGACGTCCAGCGCTAGCCAATGAATCCCGCTTTAACTGTTAATAAAGTCTCACTTGAGGATATCCAAATGAAATCCATGAAAGTTCTCTTCGTAGTCGCCACTCTGACCGCTTCTTCTCTGGCGATGGCCACAGGTGGCGGTGATCGGACCTTCGCACGCATGGAGTCGGCCCGGACAGTCTCGATGAAAGCCTTCCAGGTTGCCCAGAAACAGAAGGCTGAAGCCGCTGTAGCTGAAAGCAAAGCCAAGGCGACCGACCGCAGCAATAGCTGATCCGTATAGCGCGTCCCCGGGCTGACAGAAATGTGCGGCCTCAAGCCTCGAATGCAGCACCCAAGGTGCTGCTTTTGCTTATTTAACCGAAATCCCGCTAACACAAAATCCAGTGTGTTGAATCCACAGCTATAAGCAGCCTTTCACGAAGGGCTGCTTTGGGGCCTGTTCTTCAGGTCTGGGCTCAGAAGCGATAGTTGGTGCTCAGCTCCAGCGTCCGTGGGGCACCGGGCGTGATCAGATCCACCGAACCATGCGCCGAAGCGTAATACTCCTTGTCGAAGACATTGCGCAGACGCAGGGCCATGTCCCATTTCGGCTGGTTGTACAACAGCGCGGTGTCCACTGTTGTGTAAGCCGGCATGACCACATTGTTATCCAGCGCGGTATAGCGATCATCGACATAGTTGGCCCCCATGCCCACACGCCAGGTTTGCGTCAGCGAACGCACCAACCACAGGTTGGCGCTGTGGCGTGGCGTCAAGGTGGGTACCTGGCCTTCGTTGACGACACCGTTAGTAAGGCTGTTGGACTTGGATCACGTAGAGGGGCATCGATCTTCAGCGCGCTCCTGCTCTCGAATGAGTGGAGTCACTTAAGGCGACAGGCAGAAATCGGCCGATTCTGTTGAAAAAGTCGGCCGTGGTTTCCTCGGCAGAAAAATACGCGCCTGAGATTGAAATCTTTACTTTTGGGCAGAGGCTTCCGGGCTCAGATTTCACGTAGCAGCGTGTAAAAAAGCATTTTCACCACTCAATATTCAGGCCATTTGGGCGGGCCGACTTTTTCAACAGAATCTGCCAGAAGCAGCCACTCAAACACCGACTTATGGTATTCAGTCTGTATCACTCATGGAAAACAGCGCGCCGATACTTCTTCCGAAGGCCGACGATTTTTTCAGTAAACGGAGTCACCTACATGGACGTCATCAATCAGTTGCAACCCGAAGAGTGTGCAGGCATGGAGGATATTCGACGCGAAATCGATGCCCTTGATCAGGTTGTTATCAAGCTGTTGGGCAAGCGTTTTCACTATGTACTGGCTGCCTCGAAGTACAAGACCTCAGCAACTTCGGTGCGTGCTCCGGAGCGTTTCAAGGCCATGTTGGAGACACGACGCGAGTGGGCCGAGGCTGAGGGCCTGAGCCCGGATGCAATCGAGAAGATGTACAGTGACCTGGTGAACCACTTCATTGCAGAAGAGATGAAACACTGGGCGGCTCATCAATCCAACACCTGACTCTAGTGTCCGGACTGTCCGCCATGGGGCGTCAACCGCCCTTCATGTCTGCTGTAATCGGCCATTTGCGGGCATGCCATTGCTTTCCATCACCCTGCGCTAGCCTTGGGACTCAGCTAAAGTACCGATTCATGGAGCTTAGAGACGAGCAATGAAACTGAACCACAGGCCAGTGAAGGCTAGCGACGTTAAAATGATCTGCGGCTTTCCTCAGAACGCTCAAGAGTTGTTTTTCATGTTTCCAAAGGCGCACTTCCCGCTAACGGAAACGCAGTTGATTACCGCGATCTCCCAACGCTTTGACTCTACCGTCGTGGAGATCAATGGGACTGTCGTTGGGTTTGCAAATTTCTATCGAGCTGAACGCAATGGCGTTTGCTGTATCGGCAATGTCATCGTCTCGCCGAGCGCTCGGGGTGAAGGAGTGGCCACGTTCATCGTAGAGACGATGACCGGCTTGGCATTCGAGCGTTACGGAGCCAACGAGGTGCAGATTTCCTGTTTCAACGAAAACACCGGAGGGCTGCTGCTCTACCCCAAGCTTGGGTTTGTGCCTTATGCAATTGAGGAGCGACCTTCTTTGGGAAACGGCCGATCGGCCCTCATACACATGACGCGCAGCAGAATCTCGACAGGTTGAATACGCGGTCGATTGTTACCCTGGAAGACAGGCAGAGATCGGCCAATAGCTGCCCCTTGGCGAGAGGCAGATTACAACGATGAACTCAACGACGATCGTTTCAAACCAGCAGCGACCTGTCCGCTATTGCAAAGGCACATAAATATCGGTCTGCCATTGATCCTGCGGTGTCTCGGGGGAAATGCTCAGATAATCGAAGAACAGCGGCTGGTCTCGAAGCTCCTCGCCGCTGGTAGGGAGCCAGTCGCGATAGATCGGATAGATCGATTCGCCGATGTGATCCGTCGAGCCCACGTGACGCACCACGACGCAGCGCCCGCCGGGGATAACCCTCTCGGTTACGCCGAACTCATTCGCTGCTACCGCCTCGTGAATCTCGCCGCAGATTGCAAACCGGAACTCTTCGGCCGGGGTCGTATCGGGGTTACCGAAAGGAATACCAAAGCTGCGACTTGATGCCACCGGCGACTGTCCGCTCTGCATGCGCCATTCGATAAATTTACGCACGCTCTCATTAATGAGCCCGGACGCTCCGCAATGCTCCAATGCTGCAACCCTGACTTCGCGAAACTCCACAATTCGTATCTGCATGATGATGCTCCTGGAAAAATGAGGGATGGTGAACACCGCACTCCAGACCTGCCAATTCGGTTGCTTCCTGAATGCACTCGGCGTCATACCGAACGCCCGCCTGAACGCCCTGGAAAATGCTTCGGGGCTTTCGAAACCCGCACCGAAAGCGGCGTCCAGCACCGAGTAATTCGCGAGGGAAGACAAGCAATGCGCCGCGCGTCGTAGTCGCATCAGTTGTACATAACGTGAAACAGGCACGCCCACGAACGCGGTGAATTGTCGATGGAAGTGAAACGCCGAAAAATTCGCGACTTGGCTCAACGTCTTCACGGACAAGTCACCTTCGAGATTGGCGTCGATGTAGGCGAGTACCAGGTCGAAGCGTTTTGTGTAGGCGGCGTTGCTCAGCAAGTCAGACACTGGATGGAGGCTCCGGGAAATACGGTAGGCAATAGAGTCGACTATACCGGCGTGCCCGCGCCTAGCCGTGTTTGCTCAGGTCGCGTTTGAATTGCCTGTTCGACGTGGCCGCCTTGGATGCACCGTCTTGAAGGCTACCGGGCGGTTCATCTGAGCCTCCGATTGTAAATCCTGTACGACCGCCAGCTTCACGCCCTGAGGAAGTCAGTCAACCAAAATCGAGGTTCTGGAGGCTTGGATTCATCAGGCCCACCTCCGTGGTGAGGAGTTCTTGTTTCCGACCCGGTTGCATGGCTCAGATCATCTCTCCACCGGGCAATACGCTCGAATAGTCAAAGCGTGGGTGACAGCCATTGGCCTTGACCCAACCATGTACGGTACCCACACGCTACGGCGAACCAAGGCATCGTTGATCTATCGCAGGACGAAGAACTTGAGAGCTGTCCAACTCCTGCTTGGTCATACGAAGCTTGAAAGCACTGTCAGATACCTGGGAATCGAAGTCGATGACGCCCTGGAAATGGCGGAACAGACGGAGGTCTGATCACCTGCTGCGACGGTCAATGCTTGGCCGTCGCTGTCCGGCCAGAAGCAGACCTGAAAAACCTTGGGCGTGTGTGGATTCCATCTGAATTCGACACACTCGCCCGTGCGCTGGTCCTGGCCGCGCTCGAGACATCATCGCAGACTATTCTTGATCTGGGTAACCGACCGGTCGCACCGAAGGAGGTCACTCGTTTATGCACTGTGTCCTTTTCGAAATCCGCCGCGGTTCGATCGGATGCATGAAGGCAAATCGATCCGCGCCGGCATCGAGTTCCGATGAACTACCGGTCTGGGGCACGGCCCCAGGCACTTTTGTCTGACACCCTGAAACGGAGACGCCAGCATGAGCACTTTGCAACTTCACCCTGTACTGGACAATGGTATCCAACCCGCCGCCGCGAATTTCACAGGTGGCACCCTGCAATGCCTGTGTGCGACTGACAAGGTCGAGGTCAAGATCGACGCACAAACTCTGCATAACCACGCGTGCGGCTGCAGCAAATGCTGGAAACCACAAAACGCGACATTCGCCGTCATCGCCGTGGTGCCTCGAGATAAGGTCAGCGTGATTGCCCACGGCGAAAAACTGGCGATTGTCGACGAATCCGCCACCATCCAGCGCCACGCCTGCAAGCAGTGTCACGCCCATCTCTTTGGGCGCATCGAGAACAAGGACCATGCGTTTTATGGCCTGGACTTCGTCCACACCGAGCTTTCGCCACAGAGCGGATGGGCTGCGCCGGGATTCGCGGCGTTCGTGTCCTCCATCATCGAAACCGGCACACCGCCCGCGCAAATGAAGGCTATCCGCGAGCGCTTGCGCTCAATCGGCCTGGAACCCTATGACTGCTTGTCCCCGGACTTGATGGACGCACTGGCGACTCATGTCGCCAAACAGAAAGGCCTGCTCCCCGCCGCCTGATTGATCGGTTGCCGCGGTTTCTTTTCCGGACCGCGGCTCCGATTCACCTTTGATGTTGTGCGCCCCACATAATTAACTGGGGGGCTATGGGCATTAAGACAATGGATTACGCCAGTTTTCAATTCCGCTCGTACCAATTTTGTACCACCAGGCTCTCTCAACCCACCTTTTCGCTATGGCTAACTGCATCTACATCAGGCAGATAGCGGCCAATAGCAGCCCTTCATGATCGGCTGCTATTGGCAAAAAGTAGCACTGGCCGACACCGACTTACGGCGAGTGTCAGCAATGGGTCGCACTACTTCGATACCACCAACGCCGGTGGCTGCCAGCTGCCTTCGCCAGCGGGAAGAATCGAAGGCGGTGCGGTCTTCGGCCAGTACAGACGCATCACCAGATAGACCGTGTCGTCAGGCGCCGGCAACCAGTTGGCCTCCTTGGCCTTACCGGGGGAGTCCTTCTGGATGTACAGCGTCAGTGAACCATCCGCGTTTTTCTTCATGGCCGACAGCATCGGCGAATTGATCAGGTAACGGTTGAGCGGATTCTTGATCAGCAGCTGGCTCTTGCCGTCGTACATGGTCACCGACCAGAAGGCATTGACGGGCGGCAGTTTGCCGGCCGGGAAGGTGAGCGTGTACTTGCGCTTGCTGGTATCGAGCGTCTGGCCGGTGCCGTCGGTGCGCGTGTTGGGATACATCGCCTCGACGGCGTCATTGCCGTAGAGACCGCCTTTCGCGGCACCAGCACGCTTCAGCCAGTCGGTCTTGTAGAACGTTTGGTCGCCGAAGTACGCGCCGACGCTCCAGCCGTTGATTATCTTCGTCCCGCTCGCGAGGAACTTGTCGACCTTCTCGTCACCGGCCTTCATCCCGAGCAGGACCACGGCCTTGTGCTCGAGCGAGAGGTCCTTGAATTCGAAGCTCCGACCGGGGCCTACGCCGATGCTGGCCAGCTTCGCCCGAATCGCCTTGTCGTCAGCCGATGGCGGCACATACTCCATCGCGGCCGACAAGTACTCGAAGAAGTTGGCCTTGATGCCCTCCGTGGTGGCCGGAACGAAATCAATCTTCGGCGCAGTGGGCGGCGCGGGCTGATGGAGAAAGGCGGACAGCGGCTGGACCTTGTAGCCCGCCTGCACCTTCTCGACATTCGGCATGTCCTTGGCATTGAAGAGCTGAGTCCGCATGCCGCTCAAGGCGAAGGGAGTGGTCGAGGTGAAGACTTTCTTGATACCGGGAGGGGTCGTGCCTTTCCAGTCGGGACCGACCACCATGTAGTGACCTGGCTCACTGCCGGTGGCACGGCTGCCGATGTAACCGTAGTTGTAGGTATTGCCGTCGATTAGCTGCACCGAGTAGTAACGCCGATGGTCCACCGCCGGCACCGAGATCACCATCGGCTCCGCGCGCAAGTCCAGCCAGACAAACGAGTACGGGGTGTCGCTGTTCGGAGTGATGATGGCTGTGTCTTGGTAGGTGAAGACGCGAGGTTCGTTCTTGAGCTGATTGAACGGTGCCTTGTATTGCGGGCCATCCTTGTCCACGGCATATTCGTTCATCACGGCGTAGTTCATGACCAGCGGCAAGCCGTAGATAAAGCCTTCCTCGGCGATCGCCTTGGTCTGCTCGAGACTCGGCGCGGGCGCGCCCTTGGCCGCATCGGCCTTGTCTGCCTGCGTGATCGGATCGGTCTTGCTCGCACACCCCGCAAAAAGCGTTGAACCCACTACGACGACTGCCGCAGCCATTATCCAGCCCCGGTTAAACTTCCTGTTCATTTCCACCTCGTTGGTTTTGAGCAAGCTATTGCCGTGAGTGTTCATGGCCACGGTGAAATAATCTGAACGCCTGAAACCCTCCCGACTTTTCAGTAGTGCCAAGTCATATTGGCGATCTGGGCTTCAATCCAGGCGTTGTCGAACTCGCCTGATACACGATAGCCAGACAAGGTTTTTTGCTGATCGACTGGCATGCCCCATCCAGACCGCGGCCCAATGGAAACTAAGGTCTGTCTCCCGACTAAGTAAATCCTGTGGCGAAGCGCCAACTCACACGCCCTGGGAGGGTAGATCACAAAAAGCCAGCATCCCCTTGCGCAGCTGAAATAGTGCCCGCTATTTGTACGTCCTGTCGCCACGATAAATACGAGAAGCCGGTCTGATTCAGTTATGTAACATTATCCATGTCGCCCTAGGGCGAGCAGCCCCTGCCAAAAGCGGGCGGTGAAATAGGGCCGCTACTATTTCCATAAATGGGGCACTACACCCACCCAACCGCGCGTTTACTACCTCATTTGAGGAATATCCCCCCACCCAGCACCTACCAAAAAAAAACACGTTGAAACAACTTACTAATTACTCGGAATTTTCATTCCCCCTCTCGTCCATGGCCCGGTGGTTGCATGGCGCCTTGCAACGCAGGCAGTTACTGTCACCAGGTGGGGATGGCTGGGTGCGCCGTTTTGCTATGTCGCGGAGGGAACCTCATGAGAATCCTTGCATCGCCATTCAATTCGATCCGTTCCTCAAGGGTTTCGGGCGCAGTTTCTGTACTGTTGATCACCTTCGGGTTGGATCCGGTCAGTGCCGCACCGCTGGATGATTTCGGCCCGCCACCACCGACGGACCCCTCTGCGTTTACCAACCCGCCGGCCGACCCCAAGGCCGCGCTGGATGCCATACGGGCCATGCCACCCGCCAACCAGGGCGCCCTCGCCCTGCCCAATGGTGTTTTTGGCACCCACGCCACGCCAACGACCGACAACGTGCTGCAGCCGGCCCAGCAAACATCTTTCAAGATCCCCACCAATGGCAAGCCCAGCCCATTGTTCGGGGCCCAGCCGTACACTCAGCAGCTGCTGCTGTTCGAAGAATTCGGCACGGAGAAACTCGACCCGACACTACCGCCGCCCACGCTGACCTTCCCGGTTCCGATCGTCGGCCCTGCGCCCACGCAGGACCCGAACAACATCGCCCGCAGTGGCCCTTCGGCCGCGGCGCTGGAAGCCTTCATGCGCCAGCCGGGGCTGTACCCGTTTCCGTCGCAGTATTCCAACGTGCTGGACCGCAACCCGTGGAAAGCGCAGATCGAAGCCTTCCTCAACCGCCATCCGGTCGGCTCGCCGGCCGAAGGTCGTCCACCAGGAAAAGGCTGGTCGCACCAGCGCTGGAACGAGTTTTACCCACAGGTCGCCTTTAAAACCGCTCAAGTGGGCGCCAAGCTCAACGGCGGCATGCGCGATCGCCGGCAAATGCACAACTACGCCGTCGGTGAGTTCGGGCCTGGCGGGCT
>NZ_JBFUHR010000042.1:0-19706 GCF_056402295.1 Pseudomonas sp. P4_B3 | reverse complement strand
TCATGGTGCTGCAGGCCATGGCGCTGACGGTCATGGCGGCCCGGGGCGCGGCGACGCTGACCATGGTGGTATGGCCGGGAACAGAGGCCCAGGCAATGCGCGTGACAACGACGATGACCATGGTGGCATGGCCGGGAACAGAGGCCCGGGCAAAGCGCATGCCAACGACGATGACAACGATGCGGATAACGCCGCAGATGCAGCCAGGGAGGCCGCAGAAGATGCCAGGGACGCAGCCAGAAACGACGCAGATGTAGCCCGGGACGCTGCAAGGGCTGATGCAGATGCAGCCCGGGATGCTGCAAAAGCTGCTGGCGTACCGGACGCAGATGCAGCCCGGGACGCTGCCAGGGCCGCGGCAGATGCAGCCCGGGACGCCGCCAAGGCCGACGCAGATGCAGCCAGGAACGCTGCCAAAGTAGAGGCGAACGCAGCCAGAAAGGATGTGGCCGACGCCCCGGATTTCGACGCGGTTGAGGTGGAGAACTAAACCTGCACGTTCGGCAATGAACATGGCAGGCATACCGTAGAAAACGTCCCGGGAGCTTGAGGGACGTATTGGCAAAGAGTCGCAAGCCCTGAAGCGTCGTGGGGTTTGCGACTTTTTTTCGAAATCGTGTCGCGCGGTCAGAAACTGGCAGCAGTGTCAGTTGAATGAGTCTGGCTTGGTCTTGAGCGACCAATACCCGACCCGGTAGCAGATGACGAGGGCTCCGGTTACAGCGTGCCGATGCGGTCGAGTTCGCGCTTCAGCGCATCGCGGTCAAGTTGTGCAAACGGCAGGTCCAGAAATGCCCGGCAGCGTGTTTCGATGCGCGCCAGGGTAGAGTGGAACGCCGCCGATACCGTTGCTTCATCGCCCGTTATGTCCGATGGGTCTTCCAGGCCCCAATGGGCTTTCAATGCCGGTCCGAAGTACACGGGGCACGCCTCACCGGCAGCCTTGTCGCAGACTGTAATGACGATGTCTGGCGGGTTGGCTTCGAATGCGTCATTGCCTTTGCTGCTCAAGCCGCCGATGGCAATGCCGGCCTCTTGCAAGGTGCTCAGGCTGCGGGGCAGCACCTGTCCCTTGGGGAAGCTGCCGGCACTGATCGCCTGAAAGCCTTCCGGGGCGAGATGGTTGAACATGGCTTCGGACAGGATGCTGCGGCAGCTGTTGGCGGTACACATAAACAGAACACGCATGGTGATTCCTCTTTGCAGTCGCCCAGGGGCTAAACGCTCAGGCGCAAGGCCAGGGCAGACAAGGTGATGAGCAGAATCGGCAGCGTCAGAACCACGCCGACCCTGAAGTAGTAACCCCAGGTAATGCGGATACCCTTGCGCTCCAGAACATGCAGCCAGAGCAGGGTGGCCAGACTGCCGATGGGGGTGATCTTGGGGCCCAGATCAGAGCCGATGACATTGGCGTAGATCATGGCTTCACGGACCACGCCGGTGGCGTCACTGGCTTGAATCGACAGTGCGCCCACCAACACCGTAGGCATGTTGTTCATCCCCGATGACAGCAAAGCCGTGAGCAGACCGGTGCCCAATGCTGCGCCCCAGATGCCGAATTCGGCCATGTGGTTCAGCGCCATTGTCATGTAGGTGGTCAGCCCGGCATTTTTCAGCCCGTACACCACCAGGTACATGCCCAGCGAAAAGATCACCACCTGCCAGGGCGCTTCACGCAGCACCCGTCGCGTTGAAATCACATGCCCACGCGCAGCCACAGCGAACAGCATCGCGGCACAGACCGCTGCGATTGCACTGACTGGAATGCCCAAGGGTTCCAGCGCAAACAACCCGATCAACAACAGACCCAGAACCATCCAGCCGACGCGGAAGGTCAGGGGATCACGCACGGCGCGTCGCGGATCCAGCACGTCATCGAGAGAGTAGTGCCGGGGAATGTCACGCCGGAAAAACCGGTACAGCACCACGAGCGTGGTTGCCACGGCAACGACATTGACCGGCACCATGATGGCGGCGTATTCGCTGAAACCCAGGTCGAAGTAGTCGGCCGAAACGATGTTGACGAGGTTGGACACCACCAGGGGCAAGCTCGCCGTGTCGGCAATGAAACCGGCCGCCATGACGAACGCCAGGGTAGACGCTGGCGAAAAACGCAATGCGAACAGTATTGAAACGACGATGGGGGTCAGAATCAGGGCTGCACCGTCGTTGGCAAACAGAGCGGATACGCCGGCCCCCAGCAGTATCGTGAATACGAACAGGCGACGCCCGTCACCCTTGGCCCAGCGCGCCACATGCAAGGCGGCCCACTGGAAGAAGCCTGCCTCATCGAGCAACAGACTGATGATGATGAGCGAGATGAACGTCGCGGTGGCGTTCCAGACAATGCTCCACACCAGTGGAATATCGTCCAGCGTCACGACGCCTGCAAGCAGGGCCAGAATGGCACCCAGGGAGGCGCTCCAGCCGACGCCCAGCCCCTTGGGTTGCCAGATGACCAGGACCATGGTGAGCAGGAAAATGCTAAATGCAGTGAACATGCAGAGTCTCGATGAATGAAGGGTCAGCAGCAGGCGGAAGTGTTCAGCGGACGGTCGCCCATCGCGGCAAGGCGAGTGCTGTTTTGCGCAAGCCAGTCGGCGTTTGCCCGCAACGTCGCCTCGAGAACGTCGCGAACCCACGCGGGCAAATCGGGGTTAAGCCGGTAATACACCCATTGCCCTTGGCGGCGGTCGAGAAGCAGGCCACACCCGCGCAGCTGTGCAAGGTGGCGGGAAATTTTAGGCTGGCTGTCGTCGAGGGCGCAGACCAGCTCACAAACACATAACTCGCCTTCACGAGTGATGAGCAAGGTGGCCCGGACGCGGGTTTCGTCGGACAGGCATTTGAATACAGCGGCAGGGTTGAGCATTGGCGTGGCTCGATACATATGGTTATATGAATATACGTTTATCCATATGCTTCGTACAAGCCGCTCGGATTCGAGAGGGGGGGATTGCTCAGCCCGGCAAGGTTGCTCAGGTATGAGATAAACTTGGGCCCTTTCGGCACAAGACTCAGGAGAGGTGATGAATGGAATCGTTTAGCGTTCGCGAGCTGAAAAAGACTGACGCTCAAGCGTTGCTGGCATTCGAAGTCCATAACCGTGAATGGTTCGAATCCCATATTGATGCGCGCGACCCTGCTTTTTACTCGTTGCAGGGTGTCGCCGATCATATCGAAAGCTATTTGTCCGATTTTGCCAATGGCGCCTGGCACCCGTTTGTCATCGAGGATTCCAGTCAGAGAATCGTGGGGCGAGCCAATCTGAAAAGCATCGACTCATCGACGGGTTCTGCGCAAGTCGGCTATCGGATTGATCAGCGCGCGTGCGGGCAGGGGCTGGCCACGCTGGCGCTGAGGCATCTGATACAGGAAGCAAAGACGCGCTGGGGGCTTACGCAACTGGTTGCCTTTGCCTACAAGGAAAACGTGGGCTCGAGAAAAGTCCTTGATCGTTGCGGATTCCAACTGGAACAACCCTCCTGTAACGAAAATACGGGCAACGAAGACCGATTCGTCCTGTTGATCCAGATAAGATCCCTCAGCGATTCAGAGCGTCGGCAGCAGGTTGGTGACACCCCGGTCACTCCTGCTGCGCTTGACCCCATTTGTCATTTTTGTCCGTAAGGTCAATCCTTGATTTAGGTAGCATTTGTCAATGCAACGCTTTCTGAGCAGACGATTGTCTGGAAACCTTTGAACGACGATTTTGAGTAAGCCAGCTTTTACCATAATAGAACCGTCGACGCTGAGATATGCAGCTTCTTTGCCGCTTCCAGTATCGTATATCCCCTATTTTTTCTCGCTGTAGCTGCTCAGCGGTACTGGCCTGTATTAATACTTTTTCTCTTAAGTAAAAATTCGAAGGGAGGTCATCGATTCCTGGGTCAGTGACTGGTGAAATGCCAAATGCTGCAAGCGTTTTAACTATCGATGTGCGGCTGCAGCTGCAGCCCAATCATTTTTTAGCTTCGGTTACACTCACGTATTTATTTTTGATTTTTTTCGAGCACTATTATTGTCAGTAAGGTACTCGCATCCTTTGCATTTTCGCCGCATATAGGTAAGTAACCGCGCCTTTATCAAGTGGCGTACCACGCTCTCACATATACCGGGAAACTCTGCTACCACGTGGGTGGGTACCAATTTTCTGGGGGGTGGAGTGTATCGGGCTAAAGGGGGGGGCGGCGGGCAGATGCTGTTTTATCTCGCTGTTGGCCAACGCGAATAACCCATTCGATGATCGAACGACTAGTTTGGGTATTTATAAGATGACGACGAAGGGCACGGTCCTCGAATTCAAGCTGAGGTGTCTTCAATCGTTTGAGGGTTTTGCGAATTTGTTGAGTTGAAATCCGGGATTGAGCGGATAGACGCTGAATCGACATGAGATTCTCAGAGAGTTATTTCACGTCTCTTGGTTCAAAAAAAGACCTTGCGACCCCACCCCTTGGTGGGTGTCAATAGGCGCTCCTTGACTGCGGTTTTTCTCACGGCAACTGTTTGCGCACCTCAACTCCGTGCGCGCGAGACGTATCTTGATACAAACTTCCCGTTGCGCTAGTGCAATAACCAATGTTTTTGTATTTAAAAAATCTATGGAGTGGAGTGAAGAGTGGTGTGTATAAAAAAATCTTCAAAATTTTTGTTGTTGGCTGCTTGTCTTGCGACTTTTTCAAGCGGGGTGTTGGCGGGTGCTAAAGGTAGTGTTGTTGAGGAGAAGGGCTGGAAAAGTGTCTTTGATAAATTCAACACTAATGGCACTATTATTGTCAAAGATGAACGGGGCAATCAAAGTAAAACATTCATCTACAACAAGGAGCGCTCGATAGAGCGTTTTACACCCGCTTCAACTTTTAAAATACCTCATACGCTATTCGCTCTTGATTCTGGCGTTGTTCATGATGAGTTTCAGGTCTTTAAATGGGACGGAGAGAAACACGAAATTCTTTCCCATAATGCAGACCAAAATTTAAGATCTGCGATGAGGCACTCCGCCTTGTGGGTGTATCGTGGGTTTGCAAAAGAAATCGGCAAGGACAAAGCAACAAGTTACTTGCAAAGTATAAGCTACGGAAATCAAGATGCAAGCGTAAAAAAGCGTGATTACTGGGTTGACGGTGGGCTGGAAGTTTCAGCGCAGGAGCAGATCGATTTTCTTGAAAAGCTTTATAGGAATGAACTGCCTTTCAAGGTTGAGCACCAATTTTTGACAAAAGACATCATGGTGATTGAAGCAGGGCGTGAATGGATTATTCGCGCTAAAACCGGGCTTGGGAGCCAAGTAGGTTGGTGGGTCGGCTGGATAGAATGGCCAACAGGCCCGGTTTTCTTTGCTTTGAATATCGACACGCCTAATAGAATGGCCGATGCTCCCAAAAGAGAAGAAATTGGCAGGATGCTATTGAAGGCGGTTGGGGCATTACCTTCCGCTCAAGCGGTTGTCACTCAATAACTGATTTTTTCGTAAGCGATGACAGGGATGTCATCTTATATAAAATCACACTGAACTGATGATGGAGGTTGTTTTATGCCGAAATTACTGGGTAAAAGGCCACTGGCTATTTTGTGTCTCATGTCTTTTTTCACCGTGAACGCTGCACAAGCTGCGCAGGAGGGGGTTGTTCGTCACCGCGTCGCTAACTCAACTATTCCTGTCGCCGCTGCCGTTGAAGTACCTGGTTCCTTTTCAACGATATACCTGTCGGGGAAGCTTCCTCCGGTGCAAGATCCTCGCCAGAGTATCACTAGCCCGCTCGCTTATGGTGGGGACACAAAAGGGCAGACGATTGCAGTTTTTAAAGCGATAGAGAAAAGTCTGAACGATATTGGGCTGGGACTGGGCGATGTGGTCAAACTACAAGTGTTTTTGGTGGGTGACCCGGCCAAGAATAACAAAATGGATATGGAGGGCTTCATGGAAGGTTATGCGCAGTTTTTCGGAACAAAAGATCAGCCCAATGTACCCGCTCGCTCCGTACTGAAAATTGCTGGGTTACCCAATGACGCGTGGCGAGTAGAGATCGAAGCGGTGGCTTTGCGCCAAAAGACCTTGTAAATAGCGAAACATATAAGCCTTGAGTGTGAAAAAGTGCGTATTGGTCATTGGAGGGAGTCGCGGAATAGGTTTTGCGGTGGCACAATATTTTGCATCTCGTGGCATGGGCTTGATATTACTATCCAGAGATCTTGAAAGTCTAAAGCTCGCACGCTCAAGAATGGTTTCGGGCTACCCGGAAACTCTCGTAAAGACTCATGCAGTCGACATGAAGGATCCTGAGGCAATAGATAAAGAAATGGTGAAACTCCTCAGTGAGAATCCTTCTGTCGACATATTGGTTAACTCCGCGAGAGTATTGGTGGTTGGTCAGGCTTCATCTATGCAAGCAATAAATGTTGTTTCAATGATTTTAGCGCGGGAAACGGCGCATCTATAGTTTTATGGCGTTTGGGGAACTCAGTTGTAGTTTGTGGCGACGGGAGGCGATGCGATACGATGTCTGTCAGCTATAGTTTGTCTTGTGTCTGATGTGTGATTGCTTAGATTGGAGTGTTATTTTTCATTTTGCTGATTTGCGGCRCAGCTCCGCCTTTCAGGCGGATTTTATCCGCCGCCCGTTGTAAATGTGACAAATGGCGCTTGATCTTCAGCCACCTCTTTCCAGCTGTCATCCGGATCAAAACGCTTCATCGATTTCGCCAGTTTTTCACCACCTGGCCCCAGGTCTTTCTCGAACACCTGTCCTTCATGACTGATCATGAAACTCATCACGCCGGTGTCATCGTATTTCGCCGGCCAGGCGATCAGGGCAAAGCCCCGGCTCATCTTGTCACCGATGAGGTAGCTGTAGGTGCCACCCGGCGCCGAAGGGCCCTGGCCATCAAGGATGCGGAAGCGGTAACCATGCCACTCTTCGTCGGCAATGGCTTTGCCGAATGAAGGCCCCAGCGGGCTGATCTGGCCGCTGTCGTCTTCCGCCCAGTAGAGTCCATCGTGCTTGCCGGGGGTGCTGAAGATTTTCTGCGCGTACTCGAGTGCGCCATCACCGTCTCGATCGACTGACGCATAGTCCATCTGGGCGTCGTGATAGGCCAGCACCGATTGCACCGCGGCCAGTTCGTTGCGGCCGATTTGACGGGCACGGATCTCGGCACTGCCGGCCTTCAGGTCGAAGCGCCAACCGTTCGCGTCTTTTGTCATGGGGATGGGCAGTGTCCAGTTCTTGCTGCCGACCGCAAGGACTGCCTTGCGCTCGCTGGAGTTTTCTATGTGATGTTGCTCGCGGTATTGCTGCAAAAACGCATCCACATCTTCGCGCTGCACGCCTTCACGCGGGATGTAACTGTGCCAGTCACTGCCCAGCAGCTCCGTCAGGCGTGCCTGGTCGGAGTGTTCCGTGCCCAGTGCTTCGACAAAGGCTTCAGCGGCTTTTTCTGGCGTTGGAAAGGCCTGCTGCGCCGTCGCCATGCACGACCACAACAAGCCGGCAGCTATCGCAAGGACATGAGGGAGCAAGCCCATGAGTCCCTTCACTCGAGGTTGGTTTTTCAACGACGACCCCCCCTTTGACGCGCTGGTGGATTGGACGGCCGACTGACCTGGTGACCGGCCGATCGCGCGGCACTTGGGCGTTGGGCGGATGCCTGGCTGGCCCGGCCACGATTGGCCTGGACGTTGGCCTGGGACGGTGAACGTGCACCGGCGAAGGCGTTGTTGCGGGCACTGCCGGTACTGGCGGCCGGCCGTTGATTCGCCGTTTGACGCGTCTGCGCCTGGCCCTCTCTGCGCTGATTCAGCTGAGCGCTCTGGTCCCTGGGTTGCTGATTGACTTGAGAGGCCTGTTTGCGGAGTTGCTGATTCTCCCGGGTGTTTCTGGCCGGGCCCTGGCCTCTGTCAGCCGCCTTTGGCCTGTCTGCACCGGCCTGTAGCCGATCTCCGCCCACGGTTGCGGACTGGAGTTGGCGCGTTTGATCACGGGCTTCGCGGTTGCTGGTGGCAGGTCGTTCGATACCGTGCTTGTCCATTGAGGTGCGGGCATTTTCACGGGCCTGGGCGCGTTGGGTATTGTCCCCGCGATAGGCCTCACGCTGACTGGCGCCGTTCAGTTGCCGACCGTACTGTGAGCGGCTCGCACTGTCTCGATAGGGCACGCCATTGCGGTGCACCGGGTTGTGTTGCCATTTGTTGTTGGTGATCCGGTTGTTGCCGTTGATGTTGTTGTAACGATTGACGTCGATGTCGACGTCGTTATTGCCCCAGTCACATTCACCCCACAACGATCCTACGATCGCCACACCAGCGCCAAACGCGAGTCCGGCCATCAGGGCCTGACCAGGGTAATAGGCCGGTGGCGGTGGATAGTACGCAGGCGGCGACGCCGGGTAGGGCCAGGTGCCGTAGGTGGTTGTCGGGTTATACGTGGGGACGTACACCACCTGCGGATCGGCAGGCTGAATGATGATGGTGGAGTTGCTGGCCGGGGCCGATTCAGGGGCCGGTGCCGCAGTCGTGGTCGCCGGTGCTGGCGCCGCGACATTCTGGATCGTCACGTTCTGATATTGGTTGCTCTGCAGATTGCCGGCTGCCTGTGCCTGGCGACGCAAGCGTTGCGCGCTTTCCATGACATCGTCGGGCTGCGCCAGGAAGGCATCACCCAGGCGTTGGACCCAGACGGGATCCTGTCCCAGCGTTGCCAGAACCTGCGGGAAGGCGACCAGTGCCTGCACGCTCGGATCCCAGGGCTGGTTCGCCACCTTTTTGACCGCATCGTCACCCTTGGCGTCCGGGTGCGCTTTGGACCAGATGACCGCCTCGCCGACTTCCCCGGGGTAGGTGGTGGCCATCAGTACCTGTGCAAACAGTGGGTCCGGGTAAAGCGCAATGGGCGCCAGCATCTGATCCAGCTGTTCCTGGGTAAACACGGGATCTTTGGCAGGCGCGGTGACGGGCACTGTATCGGTAGCGGGTGCCGGTGCGGCGGCGGTCGCATCTGCAGTCTGTGCCAGGCAGGAAGACCCACTCAAAAACAGTACGGCTGACAACGCGTAAAAAAATGGAATGCGCATTGCACCCCCTATGTGGTCAGGCAGGCTTGAAATGAGTGAGTCGATGCAGCAGAGGTGAAAGCTGACTTTGCAAGCCACAGAGTCCAGCTTCGTTGCCGCTTCCTAAGGGTAGCAGTTCATTTCAAAAATCAAGGTTGCCTTTAAAACGGTGTCACCCTGGTCACTGGGCGCTGGCATCGCTTTCGTGTTCTTCGGCGAATGCCATGAACACCTCCAGGTCCAGCACGTCCAGCTTGATCTGGGCGATGAACGCCGAGAAAGCCAGATTGGCCGCCAGTAGACGCAGGTCAGAGGCCCAGGCCGGAAGATAGACCGGGCCCTTGAGCCAGCCGGACTCGAACAGGGGCGCCAGGCGCACGGTGTCAGCCAGGCTGAGGCGCCCGGCAAACAAATGCCCCACCAGTTCCGGCCGGTTATCGCGGATTGCAATGCGCAGCAGGGTGTGGACGCCGAGCAATCCGGTCAGGTAAGCGGCATCCTTGGTGAACGCCGAACCGCCCCGCAGGTTGGCGCCGCGAAACACCCGTTGGGTGGAGCGGAAGGACTCCTCCTGCGACTGCCCGGCCGCCAGAAAGCCTTCGAACACCTGGATGAAGTCGGCACCCTCCAGCGCCTGCTGGACGGCGAGCACGCGCAGGGCCAGACGACGCAAACGATTGATGTCCATGCTGCCGGTGAACAGTTCGGCCAGGGTGGCAATGCCTTCCTGGGTCTGGGTCGTGCGGGGCGCCCCCAGGCCCAGGCTTATGAGGTTGGGCTGTCGCGCGCCGTTTTGTGCCGTGGCGACATGCACGAAGGCCTCGTGTTGCAACAGCTGGTTCTTGTCCAGCTCCGAGAACAGCGCGCTGGCCCGCAGGCGAATGCGGCTCGATCCGGCGATGGCCTTGGCGGCCAGGTTCGGATCGAGCACGACTGTGATCTGTCCGACGCCGAAGAAACGGTCCAGTTCCGGTTGTATCCAGGCGGCGAATGCCTTGGCCGGAATCTCGGCCGGGCTCGGTAGAATTCGCGCACCGCCCAGCAGGGCGTCAGTGGTCTTGAGAAAGAAGCGGGCCGCGTCGAGCATGCTCAGTTGCAGGCGCGAGTAATAGAAATCCGGGCGCCGGTACAGCGCTGACGAATATTGCGTAAAGGCGGGAGTGCCAATGGCCCCCAGCATGTGCCCGGCGGTGGCATAGCTGCGGGCGGTCATGGCGAGGAAGTTCCCGGCCGGATGCCCCACATCGCAGCGGCTGATAAAGGATTCAAGGGCGGCGATGTCAGCGCTGTGGTCGCGGGGCTGCAGCTCGACATCGGGTAACTCCGCACGCCCGCTGCGCCATTTCGCCAGGAAGTCTTCCTCGACCCCATCCGGCCAGGACAGGGCATCCAGCACGCGGATCTTGCGGGTCAGACCGGGCAGGGTGGCATCGAGTTCGGACAGGGCGGCGGCGCTCATGGATAGCTCCTTGAGGGACGAAATTACGTTACTAAAGCTTAGTCGTCGCGCGCGGTTACGTGCGTTTGCGAAGACAGGTACGCGGCCTCAGAGCAGGCTCCACGACACCCCGACGTACATCGCCATCCCCTCGCCGGGCGTGGAGCGTGCCGCGTCCAGCCCTTTGTCGTCGTAGCCCGGTGTGACCGTGGCGGCATAGTGCTTGTCGGTCAGGTTGCGCAGGTCCAGCCAGGTTTGCCAGTCGCCCTTGGGCGCGTTGTAGCCCAGTGTCGCACCGAAGATTGCGTAGGGATCGGCGTAGTAGCTGTTGGCATAATCGACCGCCACCTTGGATGCCCATTGCGTGTTGAACGCGGCAAAAAAGCCTTGCGGCCAGTCGTAGCGCAGTTCGCCCTGGTAATAGTGCATCGGCAGGCCCGGCAGGCGGTTGTCGCCGAAGTGGTCATCGTCGCGGTAGTGGAAGTCACTGAAGGTGTAGCTCTGGCGCAGGCTTAATTGGCCGCCATCGTCCGGCGACCAAAGAGGGCTCAGCAGGCTGGCTTCCACGCCCTGGTGCACGGTGGGGCTGGCGTTGAGTTCGTAGGGGGTGGTGGCGTTGGCATCCGGTAACACCGACAGCAGTTCATGGCGCACTTGGGCGTAGTACCAGGCCAGGCTCCACTGCCCCAACGTGCTGTCACCGCGGCCGCCGATTTCCAGGGTGGTGGCGGTCTGGTTTTGCAGCTTGACCGGATCACGCTGGGCGCCTGTGGCGGGGCCACTGCCTGCCGGGAATCGAATGCTGGAGCTATAGATCAGCGACCACGGGTGCGGTGCCTCGACCGAGCGACTGAGATTGCCGAACAGTTGCAGGTCAGGTGTCAGTTGATAACGCAGGCCCACGCGCGGGGCATAGTCCCAGTCGTGCAGGCTGGTCTTGCCACCACTTTGCGGGTAGGTGACATCGCTTTCACGGCGGGTGTAGATGGCAGCGAGGCCGGTGGTCAGCCACAGGTCGTCGGCGATTTCCAGGTCATTGCCCACATGCAGGACGGTGTCCGAGCCCTGGTAGGTGAAGTTGCGAATCAGCGTGCCCGGTGCGTAACCGGCGGTGTTGCCGGTGGGGATGCGCACGAACTCGCTGGCACCTGAGTTGGGCAGGTGTCTGGTCACTCGCAGGCCCAGCGTGCTTTGGCTTTGCAGGCCCCACAGCGTGTCGCGACGCTTGTAGTCGAACGTGCCGCTGACGTCCGTGTACGCCACCTGCAGGCGGTTGGGACCCTCACGCAAATCCATCGGGTAGTCGTGGTAGACAAGACCGGTCTGGATGCTCGAATCGTCATCGATGTACCAGGTGGTCTTGTTGCCGATAAAGGTGCTGCCCGGCTCATCGCGGCGGTCGTCCCGCACCACGTAGGCAGGGTTGGCCGCCCGTGGGTCATGCTCGATGGAGTGCTTGGTCACGCGCCCCGCGAGGTCGTTGTCGGTCTGGCGGTGGCGCAGGTAGAAGCGTGTTTCCAGGTTGGGGTTGAAGCGATAACCGAAGTTGGCGATGACACCCTGGCTCTCACTGGCCGTGTGGTCCTGGTAGCCGTCGGCGTTGGCATCGGTCATGGCCAGGTAGTAATCGAAGTCGCCGAGCACTTGCCCGGAACTGACCTGGCGCTGGAGGTAGCCGTGGCTGCCCGTTGCGTAGCGCACCTGCAGCAGCGGCGAGTCGTAGCCAGTGTGGCTGACGTAATCGATGGCCCCGCCCAACGCCAGGGCGCCCCGGTCGAACCCGTTGGCGCCGCGCAGCACTTCCACATGGTCGAGCCACAGCGGTTCCAGCAATTCATAGGGCGTGCCGCCGGGGCCGGTCAGCGGCAGACCGTCGAGCATGGTGTACAGCCCCGAGGCATGGGCGCCGGGTGCACGGTTGATGCCTGATCCGCGGATCGAGATCTTCACCCCTTCGTTGCCCGCCGACTGGGCGTAGATCCCCGGCTGGTAAGCCAGCACATCCTGATTGCTGGCCACGCGGCCCTGCAACGGGCGACGCATGTCGACCACATTGGTGCCGCCGGGCACCTGGGCCAGCCGCGCCATGGCGTCCTCGATCCCCTGGTCTTCGTCGCTCTGGTCCTCAGCCCCGATCAGCACTTGCCCCAGCTCCAGGCTCTGGGCCTCGGCCATGGCCGGACAAACAAGGGCCAGGCCCAGCAGCGCAGCGGGCAAGTATTCAGGCGGGGGCATGGGGGAAACTCCAGATGTACAGGAACGGGCAAAGAACAGTGCGACGCAAGAAAGAACGAAGGGAGCACATGGCAATCTTGCTTTTTGCACGCCAAGGGCAGGACGGCCGCGATGCAGCGCTACAACGGTTTACAGCATTCCGACGATGAGGGGGGATGCGGCATTCATCTGCCACAGGAATGACTGTTTCCAAATACGACGAAAGTTGTATGGAGGTCGGTTTCGGCACATGTTATTAGGCGCTTGTCTTGAAAACGCAACTGCTAATTTGTATCATTCGTTTTCAATTCAGCGAAGCAGGGAACGCAGCGCCCAAACAATAATAAGGTCAAGGCAATGCTCAAAATGCTTCTCGTATACGGTCATCTGCTCGCTACGTGTATTGCCCTGGGGAGGGTGTTGCAGGCGGATCACAAGCTTTGGAGCTGGCGCAAGGAAATACTGGACCAGGCGCGGCTCGAGTACCTTGATGAAACCCGGAAGATCGTCAGCCTCGCACTGCTGGGCCTTTGGGCAAGCGGATTGTTGCTGGTGCTCCAGGGTTACCTCAATGAAGGCGACGCGTATCTGCTCAATCAGAAACTCTGGGCCAAGGTGACTGTCGTCGCGCTGCTTAGCCTGAACGGTGCATTGTTGCATCGAGTTGGTTTCCCGCTGCTGCAAAAGGCTCCATTCGTCGCACTGCGCAGTGCAGGGCGCACGCGGCTTGCCTTGTTGGGTGCGCTTTCCATGAGCGGTTGGCTATTCGCCGCATTCCTGGGGGTGGCTCGAGCCTGGAATCACGTGTTGCCTTATCTGCATGTGATGGGCGCATTCGCCGCATTCTCGTTACTGGCTTGTTGCGTGGCACTTGCAGTCGCCGGTAGGGCGGGCAGTGTCGGTGCGCAAAAATCCTCGGTACCGGGGTAGCTATCGACGAAGCACGCCAAAATCCAAGCCCATGTCACCCCCGCATGGGCAACCCCCCCATCCCCATCCGTGTCCCCAGCCGTCGGTCGGCTTTCTCCTGCGCCGGTTGACCCGGAGCCAGAAAGGTCTAGTTTCAATGTGTGGGAAAAAATCCCACGCAATAAATTCAGGAGAAACTGTAAGTCAGACGGATTGCTCCAATGCCGCTTCCGGATTGCAACGCGTATTGCGTTGACACTGCTCGCGGTAAATCACCAGGAGAATGCACGATGAACACTTACCTGCTTTTCAAGAGAGGATTACTGGCACTGGCAATTGGTGGCGTCCTTTCGGCTTCCATGGTTTTGGTACCGGATTCCGTCTCCCATGACTCGAGTGCCTACGCCAAGGATGGTGGTGGTGGTGGTGGTGGTGGTGGTGGTGGCGGCAACGGTGGTGGCGGTGGCGGTCATGGTGGCAATAGTGGCCACGGCGGCAACAGTGGGAGTGGTGGCAACAGTGGTCACAGCGGCAGCGACCATGGGAATTCAGGCCATGCCGGTTCTGGAGCCTCGAACTCCGGTCGCGGTGGTACCCATGCAGAAGCCGGTGACGACCACGGCAACCACGCTCGCGGCGAAGCAGGTGACGACCACGGCAACCGCGCTCGCGGTGAGCCTGGTGATGATCACGGTGTCCACGTTGGCGGTGAGCCTGGTGATGACCACGGCGTCCACGTCGGTGGTGAGCCTGGTGATGACCGCGGTGTCCATGTCGGCGGTGAGCCTGGTGACGACCGCGGTGTCCATGTCGGCGGTGAACCCGACGACGACAGCCGGATCTGAAGCGTTTTGCGGCCTCATGCAAAACCCTGGGGACCGGTTTTGCACGAGGCGCGAAAAAAAATACGCGCGTGCGTTCATGGGATTATTTCCCACGTAGCTATACTGGGGTTATCTATCCAGGAATTCGCTGAATGCAATCGTCGACGCTGCCCACCTCGCTCCTCAAAGCCTTGCGACATGTCATGCGGCCGCTGGTGCGCCTGATGCTGCGCAAAGGCGTCACCTACCTGGTGTTTGTCGACCTGCTCAAGGAGGTTTTCGTCGAAGTGGCGGACCGTGAGTTCCGTCTGGGCGACAAGGCACCGACCGACAGCCGCATCAGCCTGCTCACCGGCGTGCATCGCAAGGATGTACGACGCTTGCGCAATACCAGCGACCCGGCTGCTTCCACGCTTCCGGAAAACATCACGTTCGGAGCGCAACTGATCAACGCCTGGGCCAACGCGCCCTTCTGCAACGACGCCGGTAAGCCACTGCCACTGCCTCGATTGGCCCGTGTCGGCGGCGACCGCTCCTTTGACGCCCTGGTGGCGAAGATCAGCACGGATATCAGGGCGCGGGTGGTGCTGGACGAGTGGCTGCGTCTGGGGGTCGTGCGCCTTGACGAAAAAGATCTCGTGCACCTCGAAGCCCAGGCTTTCGTGCCACAAAAGGGCTTCGATGAGAAAACCGCTTACCTGGGGCATAACCTGCACGATCATGCCTGCGCTGCGGTACACAACCTGAGCAGTGAAGGTCCGGCCTTTTTTGAACGCAGCGTGCACTATGACGCACTGGCCCCGATGAGCGTCGAGGCGTTGCGCGAGGCCGTTGCCAGCGAGGGAATGCAGGCCCTGTTGAGTTTCAACCGACTCGCCGCCGAACTGGAGTTCCGGGACCTGCCCAGCCTTGAACCACGCCAGCGCATCACGGTCGGATTGTACTTCTACACTGAAGCTTCCGATCCCGATTCACCAACGGCCCCTAAGCCATGACCGTCAATTTGCGCCTGATTCGTGCAATCGCCCTCACTCTGGGCCTCGGGCTTCCGATTGTGCTGCAAGCCGCCCCAGCCTGTGTCAGCCAGAATGACGCGGGCACCAGCGCAGTGCCAGTCATCCAGGCTCCGGGCGGTACCGGCGGCACGGGCGCAGCGCCTGGCGGCATGGGCGGTACCGGCATCGACACCGACAACGGCGGGATTGGCGGTACCGGTGCACCGCTGAAAAAACGCCCTGGCGGCATTGGCGGTACCGGTGCCATTGCAGGCGGCGTGGGTGGCACGGGCATCAGCAATGATAACGGAGGGATCGGTGGCACCGGCATTGTCGGCACCATCACCGGGTTCGCCTCGATCTGCGTCAATGGCGTGGAAGTGCACTTCAACAACAACGTCCCTGTCAGCGAGAACGGCGTTGCCACCACCAGTACCCACCTGGCAGTCGGCCAAGTGGTTGCCGTGGAAGCGTTCAACTCCCGGCGAGGTCTGGAGGCCGGGCGCATCTCTATCCTGCACGCCTACGAAGGCCCCTTGACAGCCCTGCCGCGCGCATCCATGCCCATGCGCGTCATGGGGCAACCGGTACGCCTGGCCAGCGGTGCTCAAGTCGCTCCCGGTCTGCGCCTGGGTGATCCCGTACGGGTCAGCGGGCTGCGCGATGCTCGTGGCGAAGTGGTGGCCAGCCGCATCGACCGGGCGCCGGGCCTCAAGGAAGCCAGTGCCATCGGCTCGGTGGATCGCAGCGGCTATCTCCAGGGGCTCAAACTCAGCAATCATTCAGGCGCGGCGCAGGAAATGCTGGTGCGCGGCCAGTGGTCCGGCCGCGAGCTGGACGTGACCCAAAGCCGCCCCGACCCGAGCCTGCCATTCATTGGCCGGGCACACAATGCAGTGATCGAGGGCCTGGTACAGGGCCGGCAGGACAGCCATTTGGTGGTTGGAGGCTTTAATGTGACGCTGGCGCACGACACCGTGTTTGTCGGTGTGCAGCCTTCAGAAATGGCGCTGGACCGACGCGTGCGGGTCAACGGCGTGTTTACCGGTGCGCGGGACGTGCAGGCAACGCGTATCGAATTGCCCCGCGAGCGCTCCGATTCGCCAGCCAGCAACCAACACGGGCGACTCCGGGGCAGCGAGCAAAAAACGGACGACTCAAGTGGCTCGGGCAATTCGGGCGGCTCCAACAGCTCCGGGAACTCGGGCAGTGACAGGAGCGGCCGCTCCGGGAGCGAGGGCGGCGTCGGCGAAGATACTCGCCACGGGGGCAATGACAGTCATGGCGGCGGCGACCAGAGGGAAAGCGTGGACAGGTCCGGCAAGTCAGAGCGTGTCGAGAAGGTCGAGCAACCCGACAAAGTCGACAAAGTCGATAGAGTCGAGAAGGTAGAGCAAGTCGAAAAAATCGAACGCCCAGAGAAGGGCGAGAAAGTAGAGCGACCAGAAAAAGTCGAGAAGGTGGAGAAAGTCGAAAAGGTCGAGAAAGTCGAGAAGGTTGAACCGGTTGAAAAAGTCGATCACTCCGGCAGGTCGGGTTAAACAGTGCTGTCATGATGCACTATCGTCATAAGTAACTAGGCTTGGTAAGTCACGCAACAAAGCATGCGTGTGAACTTCGATGACGCAAGACACGAGGTGAACATGGACCCCAAGCGCATCCTGCTCGTCGGTTGGCTTGCCAGCCTGGCCTTGCCGGCCCTGGCCGATACCTTCTCGACCTCGATCGGAACCGACTACTCTCGGGGCGACTATGGCACCGGTACAACTTCTGAAACCTGGTACGTCCCACTGGTGGGCAAATACCAGACCGGCCCCATGACCTACAAGCTCACTGTGCCCTGGCTGCGCATCACCAATCCTTCGGTCGGCCCTGATGGCGAGCCGTTGCCCGGTGGTTGCGGCAAAGTGGAAAGCGGTTTGGGTGACACTGTCGCCGGTGCCGATTATGCGGTGATTGACGGCAGCGTTGGCGGGCTGTTCGTGGACCTGATCGGCAAGGTCAAGTTGCCCACAGCCGACGAAGACAAGTGCCTGGGCACGGGCAAAACCGACTACTCCGCCCAGGTCGACGTCGCCAAAGCCTTCGGCCCTGTGACCGGGTTCGCCACTCTGGGCTGGAAAAAATTCGGCGACCCGTCGGGCTCCGACTTCGACAACCCGATATTCGCCGGCCTGGGCTTCGCCATGCCCGTGTTCGCGCGCACTGCGGCGGGCGTGTCCTACGATTGGCGGCAAAAGGTCGTTTCCACGGGCGACCAGATCAAGGAGCTCACCCTGTTCCTCACGCACAAGCTCAATCAGAACTGGAAGTTTCAGTTGTATGCCGTCAAGGGTTTTTCCGACGCCAGCCCGGATGGCGAGGCTGGACTGTTGTTCAGTCACACCTACTGATATCCACCTGTTTCCCTGCACTGATGCGTTTCACTGCCTCGGCCCAGGCCAGCGCGCGCTTTAGTCCTGATGTTCGGTCGTTGACACTCAGGCTGACAGCACTAATCTATTAGGTGTGGGAATATTTCCCACGCAACGATGCCGGCTGGCTCTGAGGGATCGTGCGGATACCGCAGTTGCTCTTGATTGCTGCAGATTTATGGCCGTGCCGGTTGGCTGGCCGCTCCAATGGGCGGCCGGGAACTCACTGGACATTGCGTTCGATACGGAGATGACGACGCAACTCCAAGCGGAGGTGCATCATGCTGCTCAAGAAATGTTTGTTGGCTCTGGCAATTGGCGGGGTCCTGTCGGCATCGACTGTCCTGGTGCCTGATTACATCAGTAGTTTCTCCACCGTGCATGCCAAAGATGGCGGTAGCGGCGGAGGCGGCGGCGGTGGTCACGGTGGCGGCGGAGGCGGTGGTGGTCACGGTGGCGGCAGTGGAGGCGGCGGCAGCGGAGGCTCTGGAGGCTCCGGAGGTGGTGGTGGTCACGGTGGCGGCGGTGGTTCCGGCAGTGGAGGCTCCGGAGGCGGTGGCCACGGTGGTGATGGCGGAGGCGGTCACGGTGGCAACGGCCACGGAGAGGGTGGCGATCATGGTGCTGCAGGCCATGGCGCTGACGGTCATGGCGGCCCGGGGCGCGGCGACGCTGACCATGGTGGTATGGCCGGGAACAGAGGCCCAGGCAATGCGCGTGACAACGACGATGACCATGGTGGCATGGCCGGGAACAGAGGCCCGGGCAAAGCGCATGCCAACGACGATGACAACGATGCGGATAACGCCGCAGATGCAGCCAGGGAAGCCGCAGAAGACGCCGGTGACGCTGCCAGGGAAGCCGCAGACGAAGCCAGAAACGACGCGGATGAGGCCAGGGACGCTGCCAGAAACGATGCGGACGCAGCCAGGGATGCTGCCAGAGCCAAGGCGGATGCAGCCCGGGATGCTGCCAAAGCTGCAGCAGATGCAGCCAGAGACGCTGCGAGAGCTGCTGGCGTACCGGGCGCAGATGCAGCCAGGGATGCCGCCAAGGCAGAAGCAGATGCAGCCAGAGATGCTGCCAGGGCTGCCGCAGATGCGGCCAGGAACGCTGCCAAAGTAGAGGCGAACGCTGCCAAAGTCGAGGCGAGAGAAGCCAGAGAGGCTGCCAAGGTCGAGGCGAAAGACGCCAGAGAGGCTGCCAAAGTCGAAGCGAAAGAAGCCAGAGAGGATGCCAAAGTCGAGGCGAAAGAAGCCAGAGAGGATGCGGCCGACGCCCCTGATGCCCCGGATGTCGACGTGGTTGAGGTAGAGAACTAACCCGCCCGTTCCGCAATGAACATGGCAGGCATATCCGAAGAAAACGTCCCGGGAGCTTGAGGGACGTATCGGCTATGAGTCGCAAACCCTGAATAGTCGCGGGGTTTGCGACTTCTTTTTGAAATCTGCCGCACGGTCCGAAATGCCGACGAGTATGTTGGCAGGGGCGGATCGAGCAGGACGGGTGTGGCGCTGTCATTGAATGTGGTGGCCTGGAACAGTGCTATCGCTGGGAGAGGGTGATGGGTGGCGTCCACGAAATAACAGGGGGGGCTTCAGTGACGACGTGGTCCGGGCTCTCTGCTGCCCCGATGCCTTATATAGACGCTGGAGGTTTTCATGGTGGCAACCCCGGGCGCTTTGGTAAGGAAGAAGAATTTTCAGGTGGAGGGGTTGACCACGTATTTTAATACTGTACTATTCGCCTCCCGCTAACGAGCAGCTTGATGTTGTTCTTGGCTTAAGTAGTTGATTTTGTTGAAAAATCAGAAACTTTTAAGGTTGCAAATTGAAAAGATGCGCTGTAAGATGCGCACCTCGGT
>NZ_JBFUHR010000041.1:0-21651 GCF_056402295.1 Pseudomonas sp. P4_B3 | reverse complement strand
CACTGGGACCTTGAGTCCCCTGAAGGGCCGTCGAAGACTACGACGTTGATAGGTTGGGTGTGTAAGCGCTGTGAGGCGTTGAGCTAACCAATACTAATTGCCCGTGAGGCTTGACCATATAACACCCAAGCAATTTGACTACTCGAAAGAGCATCAGATTGCGGTGTGTGAAGACGCAATGAACCGAAAGTTCGACGCTCGCAAAACACCGAAAGCTATCACATACCCAATTTACTGAAACGTCGAAAGACGCTTCGGTACCCGAATTTCTTGACGACCATAGAGCATTGGAACCACCTGATCCCATCCCGAACTCAGCAGTGAAACGATGCATCGCCGATGGTAGTGTGGGGTTTCCCCATGTGAGAGTAGGTCATCGTCAAGATTAAATTCCAAAACCCCTATCTGCGTATGCAGGTAGGGGTTTTGTTTTTGGCGTAGAAAAAGCACGATCAATCAAGCACAAATTGGCGCAGTTATTTTTATCCCGGGACACTAGAATAGGTCCAACTTTTTCAGAGTCAGAGCGCTTATGCCGGATTCGGTTGACGCCAAAGAGCTGTCAGAATTACCACTAGAAAATCTGGTTGCCTGCCATGAGTGTGACTTGCTCATGCGTAAACCCGAACTCGCCCACGGCGAAAAAGCCCTGTGCCCGCGCTGTGGCTACGAGCTTTATGCCCATCGCTACAACGTCGTACAGCGCAGTCTTGCCTTGGTCATCGCCGCCTTGTTGTTGTTTATTCCGGCGAACTTTTTACCCATCATGCAACTCAATCTGCTCGGGCAATCTTCGCAAGACACTGTCTGGAGCGGTGTTATCGCGCTTTTTGACACTGGCATGCAAAGCGTTTCAGTGGTCGTGTTCCTGTGCAGCATGGGGATCCCGCTGCTCAAGCTGCTGTGCCAACTGGCCGTATTGTTGAGTATCCGTTTCGATGTCGGACGCAGCTACGGCTTGTTGCTCTATCGCATTTATCACCATATACGCGAATGGGGGATGCTCGAGGTTTACTTCATGGGCGTGCTGGTGGCGATCGTCAAGCTGGCAGATATGGCAGCAATCACCGTAGGTCTCGGCTTGGCGTGCTTCATTGGTTTGTTGCTGATTCAAGTCTGGCTGGAGGTCGTAATGTCGCCTCACCAGATCTGGCAGGCGTTATCAGGAGAGGATGCCCATGCGGGCGATTGATGCAGGCATTCTGATTTGCAAGGAATGTCATGAATTGAACAGGCAAGAAGCTGATACCGATGAGCAAGTCTGTACGCGCTGCGGAGCACTGGTGCATGCCCGCAGCCCGAATAGCCTGGTGCGTACCTGGGCATTGCTGATTACCGCCGCCATTCTTTACATACCGGCCAACTTGTTGCCGATCATGACCGTGAACTCCTTGGGCAAAGGTGCGCCCAGCACGATCATGGCGGGTGTGATCGAGTTGGTGCACTACGGAATGATCCCCATTGCGGCGGTGGTGTTTATCGCCAGTATCCTGGTGCCCACCTTCAAGCTGGTAGGCATCGCTCTGCTGCTGTTTTCCGTGCAGCGCCGTCAGCCCCTTTCGGCTCGCCAGCGTATCTGGATGTACCGTTTCATTGAATTCATCGGCCGCTGGTCGATGCTCGATATCTTTGTGATCGCCATCCTCGTGGCGGTCGTGAATTTTGGGCGGCTTGCCAGCATCGAAGCCAATCTTGGCGCCATCGCCTTCGCCACTGTGGTGATTCTGACGATGCTTGCCGCAGTAACTTTCGATCCCCGACTGATTTGGGATAACACGGAGTCGGACGACGACCATGACTGATTTGCCTGTAGCGAAAACCCGACCGGCCTCGAACTGGTCTGCCATTTGGGTGCTGCCCCTGATCGCCTTGATCATTGGCGGCTGGCTCGGCTGGCGTGCCTATAACGAGACCGGCATCGAGATTCAGGTGCGTTTTGAGAGTGGCGAAGGCATTCAGGCCAACAAGACCGAAGTGGTCTATAAAGGCATGTCAGTCGGCAAGGTCAAAAGCCTCAAGCTCGATGATGAGGGCAGTTCCAAGGGGGTTATTGCCAGCATCGAGATGAACAAGGACGTAGAGCCATACCTGCGCACCAGCACACGTTTCTGGCTGGTCAAACCGAGCGTGACGCTGGCCGGTATCACGGGCCTGGAGACGCTGGTTTCGGGCAACTACGTTGCGATCAGCCCGGGCGAGGGGGAGCCGGTTCGCAAGTTCAAGGCCTTGGCTCAAGAGCCACCGCTCTCCGATGCCCAGCCGGGTCTGCACCTGACCATCAAGGCTGATCGGCTGGGCTCGCTGAACCGGGGCAGTCCGGTGTTCTACAAACAGATCAAGGTGGGTCAGATCAAGAGCTATGTGCTCTCCGAGGACCAGAGCACGGTTGAACTCAAGGTATTCATCGAACCGACCTACGCCAAACTGGTGCGCAAACACACACGTTTCTGGAACGCCAGCGGCATCAGCATCGACGCCAATCTGTCAGGCGTGAAAGTGCGCAGCGAGTCATTGGCCAGCATCGTCGCCGGTGGTATTGCGTTCGCTACGCCTGAAAATCGCAAGGACAGCCCGCCTACCGACCCCAGCCTGCCATTCAGGCTCTACGAAGACTTCGATGCAGCGGCGGCCGGCATCCGGGTCAAGGTCAAGCTCAGCGACTTCGAAGGCTTGCAGGCCGGTCGTACGCCGGTGATGTACAAAGGCATACAGGTCGGCAGTCTCAAGGCGCTGAAGGTCGATCCCGATCTGTCCGGGGCCACCGCCGAATTGACGATGGACCCGTTGGCTGAAGATTACCTGGTGGACGGTACGCAATTCTGGGTGGTCAAACCGTCTATTTCCCTGGCGGGGATTACCGGCCTGGAAGCGCTGGTCAAAGGTAACTACATCGCTGTGCGTCCTGGCGACAAGGGTGCCGCACCGCAACGCGAATTCGTGGCGCGTCCCAAGGCGCCACCACTGGACCTGCGTGCACCGGGCCTGCACCTGGTGTTGTTCACCGAAAACCTTGGTTCGCTGGAAGTCGGCAGCCCGGTTCTCTATAAACAGGTCAAGGTCGGTTCGGTACAGAGCTATCAGTTCTCGCGCACTAAAAAGCAGCTGATCATCGGCGTGCACATCGAAAAGGAGTACGAGGATCTGGTCAACGCCTCGACACGCTTCTGGAACGCCAGCGGCATCACGCTCACGGGTGGACTGACCGGTGGGGTTCAAGTCAAAAGCGAATCGCTGCAAAGCCTGATGGCCGGCGGTATTGCGTTTGAAACCCCGGAAGCCAAGGCGCCGCTACAGAAGCGCATTCCGCGTTTCCGCTTATTCGCCAGTCATGACGACGCCACGCAAAAGGGCGAGGTAGTCACCATCAAGGTAGACCGCGCCGATGGTTTGCGTACGGGCACGCCGATTCGCTTCAAGGGCCTGGATGTCGGCAAGATCGAGGACGTTGACCTGAGTGACGACCTGCAATCGGTGCTGCTGACCGCACGGATTACCGAAGTGCCGGAGCGCATCGCCCGAGTCGGCAGTCAGTTCTGGGTGGTCAAGCCTGAGCTGGGCCTGATCAAGACGTCCAATCTCGAAACCCTGGTGACCGGGCAATACATCGAGGTGCAACCGGCAGCCAAAAATCTGGGACCGCAGAAGAACTTTGTCGCTTTGGTCGCTGCGCCGGAAACCGCCAGGCAGGAAGCGGGATTGAGTCTGGTGCTGAGCGCCGCTCGTCGTGGGTCGTTGAAGGCCGGCGTGCCAGTGACGTATCGCGAAATCACAGTGGGCAAGGTGACGGGTTATGAACTGGGCCAGACCGCTGATCGTGTCCTGATCCATATCCTGATCGAGCCGAAGTACGCGCCACTGGTACGCAACGGCACGCGGTTCTGGAACACCAGCGGTTTCGACTTCGATGTCGGCCTGTTCAAAGGCGCAACGGTGCGCACTGAATCCCTGGAGACGATGATTCAGGGCGGTGTCGCCTTTGCCACACCGGACGGTGAGCGCATGGGCGGCCCGGCGCAACCGGAGCAGACGTTCGCGCTGTTCGACAAGTTTGAAGAGGAATGGCTGGGTTGGGCGCCGAAGATATCGCTCGGCAAGTAACCTGTTGGCGGCAGTGCTGTCCCCATCGCGAGCAGGCTCGCTCCCACACTGGATTGTGTTCAACACCGATCTAATGTGGGAGCGAGCCTGCTCGCGATGGGGTTCAAGACTACTGAATAGTTTGAATGCCCACAAAAAAGGCCGCGATCCATTGGACCGTGGCCTTTTTATCGCCTTCGATTCAAGCCTCAGACCGCATCCAGCTCCGGTTCATCCGCTTGTTCAATTACCGTCGCTTTCACCTGGTCGTGACGACGGATGTACTTCCAGTCCGCCTCGTCGATGTAGATGCCGGCCGGGCCGCTGCCGCCTTCCAGGTCGATGGCGACACTGGCGCAGACCTGCGGCTTCACGCTCGCCAGAATCGGCACGAAGCCCAGTTGCAGGCTGGTTTCCAGCAACGCGGCCTGGTTCTTCTCATCGATGTCCGCTGCCTCGTCGAGGTAGTACGGCAGGCGCACGCGACCGGCCTGGTCACGGTCCATCAAGTGCAGCAACAAGTACATGTTGGTCAGCGCCTTGATGGTCATGGTGGTGCCGTTGGAGGCGGCGCCGTCGATGTCGGTGTGGATCACCGGTTGACCGTTGACCTTGGTGATCTCGAACGCCAGTTCGAACAAGTCCTTGAGGCCGAGCTGGTTGTGGTTCGCCGCCACCAGCCGCGCCAGGTATTCCTTGGCCTCTTCGTTCTTGTTGTCCTGTTCCGCACTCTGGCTCAGATCGAACACCGACAGGGTTTCGCCTTCCTCGTACTGGCCGGCGCTGTGGATGATCTGGTCGATGTGCTTGAGCGCTTCCTTGTTCGGCGCGAGCACGATACGGAAGCTTTGCAGGTTGGAGACCTGGCGTTTGTTGATCTCGCGGTTGAACAGTGCCAGCTGGTGTTCGAGGCTGTCGTAGTCGCTGCGGATGTTGCGCAGGGTCCGGGCGATGTCCGTCACGGCGGCACGACGAGCCTTGCCCAGGGTCAGGGCTTCATCGGTACGGTGCGCATAGGCGTTGATCAACAGTTGCAGGCGACGCTCCATATCGTCTTCGCTGTCAAACTTGGCCACACCCTTGAGGCGCACCTGAGCGTACAGCGCTTCGATCTGGCCGTCAGCCCGCAGCAGACCTTGCCAGCTGTCCTGATAGTCATTGAGCAGCGGCAGCAGGTTGTCCATGGAGTCGTCGATCGGGTCCATGAACGGTGTGCCGAACGGCAGGTCCGCTGGCAGCAACTGACGGCGGCGCAGAGCGTCGTCGAGGGTGCGTTGCTTGGCTTCCATGTCACCGATCTGCCGACCGACCAGTTGCAGCTTGGCCGACAGTTGCTGGACACGCTCGGTGAAGGCATCGCTGGAGCGCTTCAATTCGTCTTGCGCGGCTTCCATCTGCGCCAGTTGCTCAAGCTTGTCGCCTTCTTCGGCGCTCAGGGTTTGCGCGCGACGGAAATCTTCCAGGGCCTTCTGTGCATCCAGCACTTGCTGGTACAGCGCTTCGGTCTGGGTCTTGCTCGCGGCGCGGTCGGCGGCCACGGCTTGCTGGGTTTTCAGTTGCTTGAGTTCTTTTTCCAGGCGCTCTTTCTGATCGCGCAATGCCGCGCGGTCAGCCAGGGCCTGCAATGCCGGAGGTTCGATGTGCGAGATGTCGATGGACAGCCCCGGCACTTCGAAGCGTTCACCTTTGAAACCGTCGAGGATCAGCTCCACGGATTTGACCCACTCGCCGTCGTCGTCGAGGGTGATGCCGTGTTCACCCAGCGGCAGGCTGAACAGTGCGCTGTTGAACAGGCGCATCAGGCGTTCGACGTCTTGCTGTGAGAATTCTTCGCGCAGACGGGCGTAACTGTTGTTATCGGCGTGATCGAGTTGCTGCCTGACCGACTTCAGGCGTTTTTCCAGGTCGCGCAGGCGCTCGTCAAGGTCTTCGGCGCTGAACTGGCGGGATTGCGCCAATGCGCCGGCCAGTTCGTCGTGGGCGTCCTTGGCGGCCAGCAGTTGCTGTTCCAGCACCTTGACGTCATCGATCAGGGCAAAGCGATGCTTGAGCACCGACAGTTCGCCGAGCCAGCGCTGGATGCCGGTGATTTCCCGCTCCAGGCGCATCAGTTCCTGAGTGCCGCCGCGCTGGTCGTTTTGCAGGGCGTCCTGCTCATTGCGGTAGTGCTCGGCCTGAATGCTCAGCTCTTCCTTGCGCGCACTGGCGTAGTCCGACCAAGTGCCCAGCAGGGAGTCGAGCAACGGCGAGATCCGGTGCAGTTTGCCGCGCAGGATGTCGCGTTGCTTCACGCCGTTGGCCAGGGCTTCGACCAGCGGGCCGGCGGCGACCAGCGAGTTGTAGTCCTGCTCCATGCGTCGTACATCGCGGAACGCTTCTTCGCACGCGGCAATGTAATCGACGCTACCGGAGCGCAGGCTGTGTTCGAAGGCATCGAGGAACAGTTGCTTGAGCTTTGCCGCAGTGATTTCGCGCATGTGCAGCAGGTTGATGAACAGCGCGCGGAAGGTCTTCAGGCTCTGCTCGCTGGTGGAGCGCAGCGGAATCAGCGTCAGGTCCAGCGGGATCGAGGTGTGGCCACCGACCAGCAAACGGCGCAGTTCGTCCGGCTTGAGTTCGTAGGCTTTCAGGCCTTCGCGTTCAAGGTTGGTGAAGAGTTCTTTCTGACGTAGGCAGGTGTCGTTTTTCTGATAGTGGGCCAGGTCCAGTTTGCCGGCGTAGGCAAAGAACTGGTGACCGAAACCGCCGCCCGGGCCGCGACCGACCACGCCGATCACGTGGGGACCGTGGGGCAGGTTCACTTCGACCAGGATGTAGCTGGTGTCGGTGGCGAAGTAGAAGCGCCGGGACTGCTCCAGGCTGTACTTGCCGAAGCTCATGTCCGACATGCGCGCCAGGATCGGGAACTGCAAGGCGTTGATCGAGGCGGATTTACCGAGGTTGTTCGCGCCGTAGACCGACAGCGGTTCTTCCAGCGGGAACAGGCCGAGGCTGTAGCCGGCGGTGTTCAAAAGGGCAAAGCGGCGGATGCCGTAACGTTCCTTGCTCATGCGTCGAGCTCCTGTTCTTCGGCAATGGCCCGGGCTAAGGCGTCTTCTTCGCTTTCGCCTTCACTCTCTATCTCAAAGGCGCTGAGATCCAGCGGGTCATCGGTCTGCAGCAGTTTTTCGTCGCTGTCTTCGTTGATCAGCACCGGCACCGGCAACGGCAGGACGCTGTGCAGACTGGCGGCCAGATCGCGGTCCTGCTGCACCGACAGGCACACATCGAGGAAGCGGTGCATCGGCGGCAGGAAACGGTAGATGCCGTTTTCTTCGCTGGCGAAACCGAGCTGGGTCATGCGTCGCATGATCTTTTCTTCGAGCTCGTCCTGGGTCTGCACTTCGGCCTGGATGAACAGGTCGCGGTACTTTTCCAGCAACGACGGCAGCTCATCGCGGCCGAGGCTGCCGCCATCGAGCACGGAGATCGGGTCGCGGCCCTGGTCGGCCAGGTGCTCGACGAGGATGAAGGTGAACAGCGCCAGACGCTGGGCGGTCTTGTTCACCGCCGCCGCCGCGAGGTCCGGCACAAAGTAGTAGAAGCCGCGGGTGTCGCAGACCAGTTCAAAACCCAGGGCCTTGAACAGCGTGCGGTACTGGTCCTGGAAGTTCGACAACTGTGCGTACAGCTCCGGATCGCGGCGGCTGACGTGATAACCCTTGAACAGCTCGCGAAAGATCGGCGCCAGCTGGGACAGTTCGGAAAGATCAAGTTGCATGCGAAGTACTTCCATAGAGGGTGCTCGCAGAATTCTCGGTGGCATCGCTGACCGAGAGCAGGGCGAAGGAGCGCAGGCTGACCTGATGCTCGTGGGTATGGTATTCGCGACGCTCCAGACGCTCGCGCGTGAAGCGTTTTTCCCGCGACAGGCGCGAGAACCAGTACAGCAATTCGTCGGTGGCGCCGTCAGGTTCCTGCTCCAGCAGCCAGGTCATCAGGTCCGGCATCGGCAAGGCGTCTTCGCAGCGTTCGAGCATTTCCCGAACGGTGCGTGGTGCCCGTGGCGCTTCGCCTTTCTGGGTCTTGTGAGCCTTGGGGAAACGTGCCGGTTTCGGTTCGAAGCGGGCCAACGCATAAACGTAGGCTTCGACCTGACTGGCACTGCCAAGGAAGGTGCTTTGCGGGCGAGTGAACATCGGCATGGCCGCTTGTGGCACGGCGTCGATGCCTTTGCGGCGGATCATCGACAGGGCCAGTGCCGCGCCACGGGTCACGGCGTTGTGTCGGCGCGCTTCTTCACGCAACGGCAGCAGCAGTTCGCGGGCATGACGCAGGGTCAGTTGGGCGCTGGTCTGCATTTCGAGGATGCGTGCGTGGGTGCGCAGCAGCATGTCGTCGTCGACCAGGTGGCCGAGGCGCTGCTGTTCGCTGAGCATCTTCAGCAGGACGGTTTCGACCTTGCGCACGCCTTGTTCGAAGGCGCCGTCGGCGTTCACCAGATCAATCATCGGCTCGACGTATTCGTCCCAGGTCGCCAGCACTTCAGCGTAACGCTGGCGCAACGGTATTTGCCGATCGCTGGTTTTCGCCCGTTCGGCGACGGCCACCAGTGCCTGTTCGTCGTTATCGAGTTTTTTCAGTACGTCGCGAACCCGCATGTCGAGCAGGCGCAACTGGCGGGCCAGGTCATTGCCGTCGCGGATATCGAACGCGTCCTGGATATAACCGGCCAGACGCTCGAGGTGGCGCAGGTAGGCTTCGATTTCCAGGCACAGGCCCAGGCGGTGTTCACGGCGCAGATAGGCGAGGAAGTCGTGAATCTGCGCATTGAGCTCGAAACGGTTCGGGCTTTTGGCCACGGGAACCAGGATGTCGAGGCGAATCCACACGTCGAGCAGGCTGGTGATGTCCTGCGGCGTACTGTCGAGTTGCTGGGCGGCCAACTGTGAACGCAATTCGTTGAGGCTCAGGGTGCCTTGGTCGAAGTGCTCGCACAGTGGCTCCAGAAGTGCCCAGTGTTCAGCGAGGGCGCGCAAGACGCGCTTGGGTTCGATCATCGGAATGGCCGGCTGGTTGGCGATTAAAAGCGGCGATTGTACTGCATCGGGGGCAATGCGATTCAATCTCGGGACGGGCTGTCGCATTCTTTCGATAAAGAGCATCGGTCGAGGCTATCGATCAACAGCAAGCGATATTGAGCGAACGGCGGTAGAATCAGCGCACTTTAGTTATCCACAAGTGGCCGACCTTTGCTTATCGAGTCCCGTCGTCGCGCTTATCTGGCCGCCATGCAGGTGGTCAACTGGCTGCCGCGCACCGAATTGCCCTTTGCCGCACCGTCGCGGCCCGAGCTGCTGGAGACCCCCGAGCCGGTTGTGGTCGCGCCTGTCGTGCCCGCTGTTGTGGCCCAGACGCCCGTGGCGCCCGTGGCGCCTGTGGCCAAGCCGGCCGAGCGGGCGAAGATCGAGGTGCCGCGCCCATCGCTGGCAAGCACGCGCACCGGGGCCAAACCGGTGGAAGAGGCTGAAGAGGCGCCGGTCGTGGTCAAGGCCCCGATCGTGCCGCCCCCGCGTTTCGCCCTGCAATTGTTGCGGGCCGGGCGTTGCCTGCTGCTGGTGGAGTTACCCACAGGCGAATCCTTCCAGAGTCGTGATCCTGCTTACCTGCTGCTCAAAGACATGTTGCGCGCCGCCGGTCTGCCGGACAGCCCGCAGATCGTCGGTGAGCCGGTGCGTTGGCCGCTGTTGGTGCGAGGCACGATGGATCAGGGCCCGGAAGCGGCCCGAGACTTCGTGCAAGGTTTCCTCTCGGTGCGCATGGAAGAAACGCCCTGCGCCTGCTTGTGGCTGATCGGCCTGCCTGCGGTGCGATTTGCCGGCGAAGCGGATGCCGATGCGTTCAATCGCGAGTTGCAGATCGAAGGCCTGGGCTCGGCCTGGGCGGTGCCGGGCCTGGAATTATTAATGGATGAGCCACAGCGTAAGGCTGATGTCTGGCAAGCCATGCGTCGGCTGATGGCGCGCTGGAAAGAATCGAATGAGTGACGCTGTATCGTTTCGCCCGATGAACGAGGCGGACCTGGAAACTGTACTGAAAATCGAATACGCGGCCTACAGCCATCCCTGGACTCGCGGGATTTTCCTCGATGGCCTGGGTAAGTATCAGATCTGGCTGATGTTCGAAGGTCAGCAACAGGTGGGCCACGGTGTGGTGCAGATCATTCTCGACGAGGCGCACCTGCTGAACATTACGGTCAAGCCGGAAAACCAGGGCCGTGGCCTGGGGCTGACATTGCTTGAGCATTTGATGTCGATTGCCTACAAGGCCGACGCCCGGGAGTGTTTCCTGGAAGTGCGCGACAGCAATACCGCGGCGTTCAAGCTGTACGAGCGTTATGGTTTCAACGAGATCGGCCGGCGCCGGGATTACTACCCGGCGGTGGGTGGGCGCGAAGATGCTGTGGTCATGGCCTGCACTTTGGTGGATTGAGTCCGTAGAGCTCAACGTTTTTTGTCGAGAGGATCGCGCCGCGCCAATTCCTCCTCATCCAGACCATTGCCACCGCCAATATCGTCCTCATCGACGATGCTCAGGTCCCAATCCGCGCGGCTATCATTGCCCGCCTCATGGGCATCCCGGGCGCCGTCTTCACGGATCAGGGTTTCCGGGCTCAGGTCATCGTCGGTAGGTTGATGGTCCCCGGTCGAGGCGCCGGCCAGGCCTGCTTCACGTACGCGCCGACGAGGCATCAGTTGCTCGTGCTCCTCATCCGGCAGTTCGTCACCGATTCTGGCGCTGGGCACTTCTTCATCGAAATCCAGCTCATGCACCGAGCCTATGCGGTCTTCGTCGTCATCGATGGGCTCCGGTTGCACCGCATCGTACGGACGTCGTGAATCATTCATGGTAATTCCTCATACTGTAGGCCTTACTACGGTTGACCCACGTGGCTACCGAGAATTCCACCGGCATGGAGCCCCGTGTTCCGGATCAGGAGAGCAACTGCATTTCGCGCGTGACCCCGACGGACGGTTGTCAGTCAAAGCTGCGCATCATTCTTGAGGCTTCAAAGCATGAACGAATTACAAGATCTGATTGATAACAACGAGCGTTGGGCCGCTGCGATCAAGGAGGAAGATCCTGACTTCTTCGCCAAGCTGGCTCGCCAACAGACCCCCGAGTTTCTGTGGATCGGTTGTTCCGATGCCCGGGTGCCGGCCAACGAGATCGTCGGCATGCTGCCGGGCGATCTGTTCGTACACCGTAATGTGGCCAACGTGGTGCTGCACACCGACCTCAACTGCCTGTCGGTGATTCAGTACGCGGTCGATGTGCTCAAGGTCAAACACATCCTCGTCACCGGTCATTATGGCTGCGGTGGTGTGCGCGCCTCGATGCAGGATCGTCAGTTCGGCCTGATCGACGGCTGGCTGCGCTCGATTCGTGACCTGTATTACGAAAAGCGCGAAGAACTGGCCAAACTGGCCACCGAAGAAGAACGGGTCGACCGTCTTTGCGAGCTCAACGTGATCCAGCAGGTGGCCAACGTCGGTCACACCAGCATTGTGCAAAACGCCTGGCATCGCGGACAGAGCCTGTCGATCCACGGCTGCATTTATGGCATCAAGGATGGCCGCTGGAAGAGCCTGAATGCGACCATTAGCGGTTTCGAGCAACTGCCACCGCAGTACCGCCTGCGTCCGTTCGAGCCCCTGTAAAGCCCTTCAGCACGGACTTTGCCGACGCCACTGTTGCAAAAACAGCTGGCCGTCGGCGTTCGGCGCTTCATCGTAGCCGGCGATCCAGCCCCGGCAGTTGTATGAACCGCAGCGGCAGGCGAACTGGCGCAGCAGCTTGTCTTCCGTCGCAGCGTAATCCATCGACAGCCAGTCGCCTTTCTGAATGTCCTTCAGCGCCCATAACCACAGCTCACTCATGTCCAGAAACACGTTCGGGTCGCAAGAGTGGCACAGCAGCCCGCAGAAGCGCGGGTCATAGACGTGAACATCGGGCGCCAGCTGGCGGGTATGTCGGCTGCGATAGGGCAGCAAATGCCCCGATACCCGGCAGATTCGACTGATGCGGGGAAACTCGCGCAGCGCTGCTATGGCCATCGGCGTGCCTTTGTCGTTCGAGAGAATCTCGAAATCGGCCAGGGATGGAAATCCGAGGTGAAGGGGCAACTCCGCAAAAGGGTAAACACCCTGCGGCGGCGGTGCGAGAGACTTGCGCAGTGCATTGGCTTTCATAACGATCCTTGTCGGCTGGGTGCTGCGACTTCCATTGGCTGACGATCCTGTCAGCGCCGCAGCACATGGGGTACGGCCCAAGCCTCTCGCAGATATTGCGGGCGGTCTACTGTCATAACTGACAGATGGACTGCCGATAGTCGGTTTACAGCGGTGGAGCGGGCAGGGCAGTGGCTGGCGCTGGCGCCTTGAGCTGTTTGAGCTGCAGCTGGACCGGTGCAGTCGAGCATTTGGCCGCCGCCTGTCCGGGCGTCAGGTTGCGAATCGAGGTGTAGAACAGCGTGCAGGTTTTTTCCTTCTCGGCCACTTGCCAGGTTTGCGTGCAGGTTTTCAGCTCGACATCGGCATTACTGTCCGGTTGGCGGCCCATGACGGCCTGCCAGCACGCGGCACTCAAATCCTGGCCCATGACTTTCAGGCCCGCTGCATCGGCCTTGGCCTTGGCATCATTGCCGGAATAGTTCGCCGGATCGGCGGCGTACCAGATGTAGCTCGGGTGGTTGGAACCCAGCACCCGCACATTCACCCCGTCACTCGGGCTGATCGTCGCCAGGCCCAGCACGTTCACGGTCGACCCGTACTGTTGCTGGATCCAGTTACGCACCGGCGCGCCGAAGGCGACCATTGGCAATGTTTCACCGCTGGCGTGCAGGCTGACGTTCCTGACCATGGTGGTCTGGTAGTCGTTGAAGTAGCTGTAGACGCCCTCCAGATCCTTGCCGGCGTTGGATGGGGCGGCGATAGGGGCGATGTCGACAATGGTCTGGAAGCCTGGCGTCTGCTCGACCGGGATGCCATTGGCGGTGAGCAGCGTGGCCCAGCGATCCGTGGTGGCGGACCTCAGGTAATCCTGGGCCTGGGTCAGCGAATAGTCTGGCGGGAAGTGCAGCAGTTCGACGCTTTTGCGGTTTTCCAGGGCCATGCCCAGCGGCAGGAACAGATACCAGCTGTACGCCCACTTGCCATCGGCATTCAGTTTGCTGGCGCCGTTATAGGCCAGGTCACCGGCATCGAGCAGCGCTGCCAAAGGTTTTTCATAGCCGTTGGGCACGCCGATGATTTCTGCGTGGAGCTGACCATTGTCGGTTTTGACCAGAACCTTCGCGTCGCCGTAGCCATCGCGCTGCACGCTCTGGGTCAGGTAATGCTCGACGGTTTGCTCAAGCGTCCAGTTGCGAAAGCAGATCACGTTGCAATTGTTGGGGTAGGCGAAGAGGCGGGTAACGCGTTCGGTAGTGCCCAGTTTCAAGTTGGCATCGGCGTGGGCGGTGGTGCTCAGAGTGAGGGCTGCGAGGGTGAGTGCCGCGAGTTTGAACATGCTCAGATCCTTTTCAGCGTATAAGACCAGCAGATACTGAAACAGACAGGGCGGAACAAAAAGGGCCGATATCAATATCGGCCCTTTTTATGGTTACGGCATTACCGGCGGCAAATACGCCAGCGTCGTCCCCAGTGCCCATAACAACACTAGCACCAATGGCGTATGTACCAGCAATTGCACGAACGAGAAGCCGATCAAGTCCCGCGCTTTCAACCCCAGCACGCCCAGCAGCGGCAACATGTAGAACGGGTTGATCAGGTTGGGCAGGGCTTCGGCGGCGTTGTAGATCTGCACCGCCCAGCCCAGATGGTAGTTCAGGTCATTGGCCACTTGCATCACGTACGGCGCTTCGATGATCCACTTGCCGCCACCGGACGGGATGAAGAAGCCGAGAATCGCCGAATACACGCCCATCAGCAGCGCGTAGGTGTCGTGGGAGGCAATGCTGACGAAAAAGGTCGAGATGTGATGGGCCAGGGTCTGCGCATCGGCGCCCTTGACCGTGGTCATCAGCGCCGCGATCGAACCGTAGAGCGGGAACTGGATCAGCACGCCGGTAGTGGTCGGCACCGCACGGGCCACGGCGTCCAGAAAGCTGCGCGGACGCCAGTGCAACAGGGCGCCGAGCATGATGAACAGGAAGTTGTAGGTGTTCAGCCCGGAAATCGCACTGATCGCCGGTTTGGTCGAGAACTCGTGGAACAGCCAGCCACCGGCCAGCAGCACCAGCAGGATCATCAGCAGCGGGCTGTATTCCAGCCATTCGCCGGGGCGGGTGCGTGGTTGCAGCGGTGGCAGGTTGAAACTCGGATCGACACCGCAGGCCTTGGCATCACGTGCCGAGTTCGGGCCAGGGGCAGTGGCGTAGGCAATGATCAGCGAGATGACGATCAAGGCCAGCAACATCACGCCGGACTGCCAGAGAAAGATCGTCTGGGTGAAGGGAATCACCCCGGTGATCGATAGAATCGACGGCGGCAGGCTCGCCGGGTTGGCCTGCAATTGTGCTGCGGACGACGACAGGCCCAGGGCCCATACCGCGCCAAGCCCCAGATAGGCGGCGGCACCGGCGGCGCGATAGTCCATTTTCAGATCGGTACGACGGGCGAGGGCGCGCACCAACAAACCGCCGAACACCAGGGACAAGCCCCAGTTCAGCAGCGACGCGACCATCGAGATCAGCGCGACCCAGGCCACGGCGGAGCGGCCGTTTTTCGGGATCTTCGCCAGACGGTCGATCAGTTTCACCGCTGGCGGCGAACTGGCGACCACATAACCGCCGATCACCACGAAGGCCATCTGCATGGTGAAGGGGATCAGGCTCCAGAAGCCATCACCAAAGGCCATGGCGGCGTCGGTGGGTTTGGCTCCCATCGCCATGGTGGCCAAGGCCACGATAATCACCGCCAGGGCAGCAAACACCCAGGAGTCAGGAAACCAGCGTTCGGCAAAACTTGAGCAGCGCAGGGCAAAGCGGGCGGAGCGGCTATCTTCGATATCAGCGGCCACGGGGGTTACCTCGGATTTTTATGTTTGTTGTGGTCTTCGGGGCAGTAACCGCCCGTCTGGACAGACGCCAACATTAATTCAAGCCGAGGATTTTTGCGGGGCTGTTTCGTGGCTATGGGACTTTGGTCTAACGGGTTGTCCGCCGGTGCATTTGCGTAGACCATGGGCGCCTTGGTTTTTGCCTGTGCCAGAGTTCTTTACATGACTGCCAACACCGATTCGCGCGCGGCGCCGTTCAGCCGCTCGGACTACAAGACCCTGGGGCTTGCCGCCCTCGGCGGGGCGCTGGAAATATACGACTTCATCATCTTCGTGTTTTTCGCCCTGACCCTCAGTCAGCTGTTCTTCCCGCCGGAAATGCCCGAGTGGCTGCGCCTGCTGCAAAGCTTCGGGATCTTCGTCACCGGTTACCTGGCGCGACCGCTGGGCGGCATCCTGATGGCGCACTTCGCCGACCGTCTGGGGCGCAAGAAAGTCTTCAGCCTGAGCATCCTGATGATGGCGTTGCCCTGCCTGCTGATCGGGATCATGCCGACCTACGCGCAAATCGGTTATTTCGCTCCGTTGCTGCTGTTGGGCCTGCGCATCCTCCAGGGCGCGGCGGTGGGGGGCGAAGTGCCGAGTGCCTGGGTATTCGTCGCCGAGCACGCGCCCATCGCCCATCGCGGCTATGCCCTGGGTTTCCTGCAGGCGGGGCTGACCTTCGGCTATCTTATCGGCGCATTGACCGCGACCTTTCTGGCGCAGGCATTCACCCCGGAGGAAATCCTCGATTACGCCTGGCGTTACCCGTTCCTGCTCGGCGGCGTGTTTGGGGTGATTGGCGTCTGGCTGCGTCGCTGGCTCAACGAAACCCCGGTGTTCATGGCCATGCAGGCGCAGCGCGAGGCGGCCGGCGAACTGCCGCTGCGCACGGTCTTGCGCGAGCATCGCCTGGCCATTTTGCCGGCGATGATTCTCACCTGTGTGCTGACCTCGGCGGTGGTGGTGTTCGTGGTCATCACCCCGACCATGATGCAGAAAACCTTTGGCATGACCACCAGCCATACCTTCGCCTTGAGCGCACTGGGCATCGTGTTCTTGAACATCGGCTGCGTGCTCGCCGGGCTGCTGGTCGACCGCATCGGCGCCTGGCGCACGGTGATGCTCTATAGCCTGCTGCTGCCGCTGGGCATCGGCGTGCTGTATGGCTGCCTGATCATGGGCGGCGACTGGCTCGGCCTGGCCTACGCCGTGGCAGGGCTGTCCTGCGGGGTGGTCGGCGCGGTGCCATCGGTGATGGTCAGCCTGTTCCCGGCGCGGATTCGCGTCTCGGGAATCTCGTTCACCTACAACATTGCCTACGCCGCATGGGCAAGTGTCACACCGCTGTTGTTGATCGGTCTGATGCCATGGAGTCCATGGATCTGCGTGATGTTCAGTGCGGTGATGGGCGCGGTGGGTGTGGGCAGTGCGGCTTATTTCGGTGCACGGATGCCGAGAATCGCAGGCTGTTCCACTGCTGGCGCGCATTGATTGTGCGCGTCATAACTATTTTTACAGGACAAGCCTGAAACACGCTTAAGTAAATGTTTCCAAGGCCGATGGTTAGGTTGCGTATCGCTTTCTACCCCCGTCCATCGGTGCTTTCCCATGTTCAATAAACGCTTGAAGCAGGAGCTGTCGGCTCTTCGTGAAGAACTCTCCAGCCTCCAGCAAGTGAAGGAAAGTCTGGAAAGCGAGATGCTGGTACTGACTCTCGACAGCGATGGACGGGTTCAGTCGGTCAATCAGAACTTCCTTGGCGAGATGCACTACAAGAGCGGTGACCTGATCGGCCGACACATCGACGACTTCGTCCCGGATCACGTGAAGTTCGACGAATTCCAGCAGCGTTTCAAAAACGCGCTGACCCGTGGCGAGCACTTCGCCGGCGCAGTGCGCCTGTTGCGCGGTACGGGCCAGGAAGCCTGGTTGCGTTCGATCCTGCAACCGGTGCGCTCGGCCGATGGGCGGATCAAGTATTTTTCGATCTTCTCCAGCGACCTGACCCGCACCATCGAGGCCTCCCGCGAGCACGAGAACCTGATCGGCGCACTGGTGCGCTCCACGGCGGTGATCGAATTCGACCTCAACGGCAACGTGCTGACTGCCAACGACCGCTTCCTCAGTGGCATGGGGTACAGCCTGGCGCAGATCAAAGGCAAACATCACCGCACCTTCTGTCTGCCGGAGGAGTACAACAGTGCCGAGTACCAGGACTTCTGGCGTCGCCTGAACGCGGGCGAGTACGTGACCGACCGTTTCAAGCGTGTCGACAGCCACGGTCGTACGGTCTGGCTGGAGGCGTCCTACAACCCAGTGGCCGATGCCAACAACAGGCTCTACAAGGTGGTGAAGTTCGCCACGGTGATTACCGATCAGGTCAATCAGGAACAAGCCGTCGCCGAGGCCGCCAACATCGCCTACAGCACCTCGCAGCAAACCGACCAAAGCGCCCAGCGCGGTAACGCCGTGGTGACCCAGGCCGTGGACGTGATGCGTGACCTGGCCAAGCACATGCAAACCGCTGGCGATGGCATCGAGGCCTTGAACGAGCAGTCGCTGGTGATCGGTACCATCGTCAAAACCATCAGCGGCATTGCCGAGCAGACCAACCTGCTGGCGCTCAACGCGGCCATCGAAGCGGCGCGTGCAGGCGAGCAGGGTAGGGGCTTTGCCGTGGTGGCCGATGAAGTCCGGCAACTGGCGTCGCGCACCAGCCAGGCCACCGACGAAATCGTCCTCGTGGTACGCCAGAACCAGGACATGGCGCGCAACGCCGTGGCGCTGATGACCGACGGCAAGCTCCAGGCCGAACAGGGCCTGGCACTGGCGGCGGAAGCGGGTACGGTGATTGTCGAGATCCAGGACGGCGCGCAGAAAGTGGTCAATGCGGTGGGGCAGTTTGCCAATCAACTGATGAGTTGAGTCCAGCGTTTTGCCCGAAGCCTGAAAAGATCGCCATCGGCGATCTTTTCATTTCAGCGTGTTTTATCCCGTTACAATCGGCTCTTTTCCCCCAGGAGCAGACTTCCATGAGCGCTTCCCACCGCCGTCCGGTTCCCTTGTCCAGGGCCTATCGTCTGCTCAATCATGGCCCGACCGTGCTGGTCAGCGCAGCCCACGGTGGCCGGCGCAATATCATGGCGGCAGCCTGGGCCATGCCGCTGGATTTCGAACCACCGAAAATTGCCGTGGTGCTGGACAAGTCCACCTGGACTCGCCAGTTGCTGGAGGCCTCGGGCACTTTTGTGCTGAACGTCCCGTGCGCTGCCCAGGCCGACATTGTGCAGACCGTCGGTTCGACCTCCGGCCTGGAGTTGACCCAGGGCCAGGGGCGCGACAAGTTTGAAACCTACGACTTGCAGACGTTCACCGGTCAGTCGGTTGATGCGCCGATGCTCGAAGGCTGCGTGGCCTGGCTGGAATGTCGCCTGTTGCCGGAGCCGAACAACCACCAGCAGTACGATCTGTTCCTGGCCGAAGTGATTGCCGCCCAGGCTGACGAGCGCGTGTTCAGCGAAGGCCGCTGGCACTTCGAAGGGCAAGATGCCTTGCGCACCTTGCACCACGTGGCGGGCGGGCACTTCCTGACCATTGGCGAGCCGGTGGACGGCAAGACCTTGCAGGTGTAAGCCGGTCAGCGCTCATATCCACACATCATTCTCGGCTGTGCGCTCACCACCTTCGTTGCCGGTGTTCAGTACACCCTTGGGTTCGATCAGCAGGAGTTTTACCTCCTGCTCGGCACAGGGCTTGTGCTCGACGCCTTTGGGCACCACGTACATTTCCCCGGCGTTCACCAGCACGTGGCCATCGCGAAAATCGATGCGTAACTGGCCTTCCAGAACGATGAAGGTTTCGTCGGTATCGAGGTGGTCGTGCCAGATGAAGTCTCCCAGCAGCTTCACCACCTTGAACTGGTAGTCGTTCATTTCGGCGATGACCCGGGGCGACCAGTGGGAATCGATCCGGCTGATTTTTTCAGCGAAGTTCAGGCTTTCGTAAGCGTTCATGAAACAGCTCTCGCAGTGGTTGGTGAACCCACGATAGCCAGCGACTCAACGCGCTTCTTGTACGATTGTGCGTGGCTCAACGGCGCTGCATGTTCATCCAGCGGGCCGGTGACAAGCCGTAGGTTTTGCCGAATTGCCGCGTCATGTGGCTCTGGTCGGTGAAGCCTGCGATCAGCGCGGCGCTGACCAGGCTCTGACCCTGGATCAGCAGTGCGCGGACCATATCCAGGCGGCGCATGGTCAGGTAGCGGTAGGGGCTGGTGCCGAACAACAGGCGAAAATCCCGGGACAGGCTCCAGCGATCCCGACCACTGTGCTGCGCCAGTTCATCCAGGGTCACGGTGCGATCCAGAGCGCCGTGGATGTATTCCCGCGCACGCTGCGCGGCCACGTAATCAAAACCCGAGCGTTTGCCCGGCGCACCGGAAACCGTACTCATGGCTTGCGCCAGATCGAACAGCGCGTCCTGTTCTTCCAGTGGATCGAGCGGGCAATCCAGGCTGCGCAGCAACGCGCCCGTGGCGGCGAACAAGCGGGGATCGTTCGACAGCCCGGTCTTGATGAATGGCAGCGCTTGCCCGCCGAGCATCTGCTGGATCAGCGCCGGTTCGATGTACATCATCCGGTACTGGAAGCCGGACTCTGTGCCGGCCTCGCCATCGTGGGCTTCGTCCGGGTGCAGCACGATCGTTGCGCCGGGCAGACTGTGACGCCAGCCGCCGCGATACTGAAAGCTCTGCACCCCGGCCAGGGTGTGGCCGATGGCATAGGTGTCGTGGCGGTGAAGGTCGTAGCCATGGCCGGAAAAAAACGCCTCGAAACGCTGCAGCCCGCCGACATCGGGCGCGCGAAGGAACCAGTCATTGCGAGGCGGACGCTTGGTCATGGTGATGATTGTCTTGAGCTTGATGCGCAACACGGTAACCCAGCCAGCGGTTCCCTGTCTTCTGATCGGAAGGCGGCTTGTCCGCTAGAAAACCAAGGGCAAATACTGCACTGTGGGGCGCATTCGTTACAGGTTGTTTTTTATTTGTCAGGATGAGGCCAGGTCATGAGCAAGTTGCGCGTGGGGATCATTTTCGGAGGCCGTTCGGCCGAGCATGAAGTGTCGTTGCAGTCGGCGAAAAACATCGTCGATGCACTGGATCGTTCACGCTTCGAGCCGGTGCTGATCGGCATCGACAAACAAGGCCACTGGCACCTCAACGACCCTTCGAATTTTTTGCTGAACCAGGAAAACCCGGCGCTGATCGCCCTCAATCAATCCAATCGTGAACTGGCTGTGGTGCCGGGTAAAGCCAGCCAGCAACTGGTGGAAACCTCCAGCCAGGAATTGCTCGGCCACGTCGATGTGATCTTCCCGATTGTCCACGGCACCCTCGGGGAAGACGGTTGCCTGCAAGGCTTGCTGCGCATGGCCGATCTGCCGTTTGTCGGCTCCGATGTGCTCGGCTCGGCCGTCTGCATGGACAAGGACATCAGCAAGCGCCTGCTGCGCGATGCCGGCCTGGCCGTGACGCCGTTCGTGACATTGACCCGTGCCACGGCCGCGGGTACCGGGTTTGCCGAGGTTCAGTCCCGGCTCGGTTTGCCGCTGTTCGTCAAGCCGGCGAATCAGGGCTCTTCCGTGGGCGTGAGCAAGGTCACCGACGAGGCTGAGTACATTGCTGCGGTGGCGTTGGCCTTGAGTTTCGATACCAAGGTGTTGATCGAATCTGCCGTCAGCGGCCGCGAGATTGAGTGCGCGGTGCTCGGCAATGAAGACGCCATCGCCAGTGGCTGCGGCGAGATCGTGGTGCGCAGCGGGTTCTATTCCTACGACAGCAAATACATCGACGACACGGCGGCTGAAGTGGTGGTGCCGGCCAATATAAGCGTCGAGGCCAGCGAGCGCATTCGCGCCCTGGCCGTCGAGGCATTCCAGGTGCTGGGCTGCTCCGGCCTGGCCCGCGTCGACGTGTTCCTGACCGACAGCGGCGAAGTGCTGATCAATGAAATCAACTCGCTGCCCGGCTTCACCCGCATCAGCATGTACCCGAAACTGTGGCAGGCCACTGGCATGACCTACAGCGAACTGGTGACGCGACTGATCGAGCTGGCGCTGGAAAAGCACCATGTTCGGCAGGGGTTGAAGATCAGTCGATAAGTGAGCGGCTGATTTTCGCTTGCTCATAAAACAAAAGGGCCTACCCATCGGTAAGCCCTTTCTCATGTGCGCCCAGCATGGGCGCAATCTTGTGGGTGAAAGTCCCGCCGTAAGCTGGCCACAGCGAACGAAGTGAAGCGCAACTGCATGAGGGCGACCGAGTGTGGGGAGGAAGCGTGGATCGAAACCGTGAGCCGATGGACAAGAACCGGATACAAGGCGATGCCGACCAGGGCGAGCGGGCATGTAACTGCGAAGCTCTTGTGGTCAAAGGGGCGGCAACGTAAATCCGGCGGTTGTGCGGGGAAGGATGGTTGTGCGGGGAAGGAT
>NZ_JBFUHR010000040.1:0-23322 GCF_056402295.1 Pseudomonas sp. P4_B3 | reverse complement strand
GCCTATCCGGTGCTCATCGTCGCTGGGTTCGGGATGATGGTATTGCTCACTGCCTGGGCCAAAAACAGAGACACCGAAGCGCACATGGAGCAAGGCACCAGGACTCCAGGAAACGCCGCCCTGGCTGGCTGGTAATTCCAGGTTGAACAAGGACGTTCAGCGCTAGCCAATGAATCCCGCTTTAACTGTTAATAAAGTCTCACTTGAGGATATCCAAATGAAATCCATGAAAGTTCTCTTCGTAGTCGCCACTCTGACCGCTTCTTCTCTGGCGATGGCCACAGGTGGCGGTGATCGGACCTTCGCACGCATGGAGTCGGCCCGGACAGTCTCGATGAAAGCCTTCCAGGTTGCCCAGAAACAGAAGGCTGAAGCCGCTGTAGCTGAAAGCAAAGCCAAGGCAGCCGACCGCACCAACAGCTGATCTGTGGTGCGGCCTCAAGCCTCGAATGCAGCACCCAAGCCAGCTGACCTTCACGACAGGGTCATAACGGCAGGGCAAGCCTTGCAGGTTGAAGAATGCCCGTATCGTGAGATACGGGCATTTTTTATGGGGCCAGTATTTTTCGCTCTTGATGCGTGACCGCCCTGGTTTTCCTGAAGAAAATACCGTAGACAATCGACAGCACCAGCAGAAACGGCACACCGAACACCAGGGTCATCTTGAAGGCTTCAGTGAAGTAGGTGGTGATCATCACCGCCCCCATCAGCACCAGCCCCAGCAATGTGCTGTAGGGAAAGAGACGCATGCGGAACGACAGTTTGCGGTTGCCATTGCGTTCGTGAAAACGACGGAAACAGAAGTGCGTGAGGAAGATCATGAACCAGGTAAAGATCGCGCCGAACATCGAGATCGCCATCATCAGGGTGAACGAACTTTCCGGGTACAGGATGTTGAGCAAGGTCGCCAGGGCGATACCTGAACTGGAGAGCAACAGCGCGTTCAGCGGGATCCCGGTCTTGCTAAGCACACCCATGGATTTTGGCGCGTAGCCGGCACGGGACAGGCTGAACATCATGCGCGTGGTGATGTACAGCTGACTGTTCATCGCCGACAACGCCGCAATCAGGATCACGAAATTCATCACGCCGGTGGCGCCGGGAATGCCGATGGCTTGCATCACCGTGACGAACGGACTCTGGGCATGGCCAGCCTGGACCCAAGGAACGATTGCCAGCATCAATGCCAGGGTCAGCAGGTAGAACACCACCAGGCGCACGATAGTCCCGCGAAAAGCTTTCTTCACCGCTTGTTCCGGGTCTTTTGCCTCTCCGGCAGCCACCGCGATCATCTCCACGCTCAGGTAGCTGAAGATCGACACGATCACCGCGATCCACATCCCTTGCAGTCCATTGGGGAAGAAGCCGCCGTGAGCGGTGTAATTGTGCACGCCGTAGTCCGGATTGCCGGAACCGAACACCACATACACCGCCAGGATGATGAAGCCGACAATCGCGCCGATCTTGATGGTCGAGAACCAGTATTCGAAAGTGCCGAAGGTCTTCACGCTGATGGCATTGAGCACGATCAGCACGCTGGAGAACGAGACGATCCATATCCACTCCGGCACGTTGGCAAACCAGTACTTCATGTACATCGCCACCGCCGTCACTTCCGTGCCCACCGCGAGCACAATCGCCGCCCAATAGGCATAGCGCACCAGGAACCCGGCCAAGGGGCTGACATAAAATTCGGCGTAGGCACCGAATGAACCCGAGGTCGAATGGGCCACGGTCATTTCGGCCAGGCAGCCCATCAGCAGCAAGGTGATGATTGCGCCGATGGCGTAGCTGAGCAGTACGCTCGGCCCGGCATAACCGATGGCATAGGCGCTGCCCATGAACAGCCCGGTGCCGATTGCACCGCCAATGGCGATCATGCTCATCTGCCCCGACGTCAGCTGACGCCGCAGGCCGTGTTCACGGTTGGATATCGTTTCGAAACCGGAGTTATCGGTCATTTTTATGTCCTCTGGATTTTGTCTTTCTTGAAGAGCACGTCGTGGGTTTAACGGTGGGGATCAGCCACGCACAGCAGGACACGGATCAGAAAATACTCAGTGGATACTCGATGATCACCCGGACTTCGTTGTTGTCCGTGGTGTCGGCACGGGCGACCTGCGCGGTGGAACGCACACTGGCCTGACGCACGCGTATTGAAAGATCCCTGGCCTTGCCCGACTGCACGACATAGCGTGCCTCGAGGTCGCGCTCCCAGCGCTTGCCGTCATCGCCGTAACGTCCATAGGCGCCAATGGGTCCGCCGTCGTAATGGCTGTCATCGATATGGTCACCACTGACGTAACGCGACATGAAGCTCAGACCCGGCACGCCGAAAGGTGCCATGTCCAGGTCATAACGCAGTTGCCAGGAGCGTTCGTTGGGGGCGTTGAAGTCGAGGACCTGAATCGAGTTGGCGAGAAAGATCGAGGTGCCCGGTTGCTGATCGAACCCCAGGTAATCGAACGGCTCATCGCCATCGACCCGCTGGTACGCCAGGGTCACTCGATGGGCGCCGAACCTGTACGCGGTGGCCAGCGACCAGGTGGTGTTGTCGATCTTGCCGGCCAGGCTCTGGCCGCTGTCGTTGGTGCGATAGAGATTGAAATCCAGGTTCAGCGACTGGCCTTCGCCAAGGGCAAAGGTGTAGTTGGTATTGGCGTAGTACTGGCGCCAGATGTCGGTGAACTGCGAACCGTACAGGCTGACACTCAGTTGATCGCTCAGGGCATAACTGCCGCCCAGATAATCGACGCTGCGGGTTTCCACGCCGGCGTACAGCGCTTTGAGCGCGCCATTGGCATTGGTCGAATTACTGTCGTTGCCAGCGGTGAAGTGACCGATGTCCAGTTGCAATGCCTTGAGTTCATTGCTGGTCAACTGAAAGCCGGTGGCAACACTGGTGAACAGACGCGCATTGCCAGTGCCGAACACCGGGTTGAGCGGTGTCAGGTTGCCGTACTTGAGCTCGGTCTGCGAAATCCGCGCCTTCACCGCACCACCCGCTTCGGAATACTCATCCTCGGGACGGCCATCGGCATCGACCGGCAGCAAACCCGTGCCCGTGCGTCCCTTGCCACTGTCGAGCTTGAGGCCCAACTGCGCATAAGCATCGACCCCGAACCCCACCGTTCCCTGGGTGTAGCCGGAGCGGTAATCGAGCATGATCCCGTGGGCCCACTCGTCCCGATAGTTCTGACCGCCCGGGTTGTTGAGGTTATTGCGGTAGAAATAGAAGTTACGGTTGGTCAGGGTCAGGCTGCTGTCTTCGACAAATCCGTTGTCGGTTGCGGCACAGGCCATTTGGCCCAGGCAACTGGAGATGGCGAGCGGCAAGGCAGGCCAGAGGGACAGTTTCATTCTGCGTGCTCCTTATTATTGTGATTGCAGAACTGATGATTGGGCGAGAGAAACCCCGCCGCGGGGAAATTCCCGCAGCAGGAAACGGACGCCGCAGGGTTCAGGTCACGCTGTGACGAACCTGGAATTGCGCTTGCGACCAGGTGTTCTGGTCGAGGATCTCGCCGAGAATCTGTACCGCATCCCAGACTTCGGTGAAGGTCGTGTACAGCGGGGTGAAACCGAAACGCATGATGCGTGGCTCGCGGTAATCACCAATCACGCCACGCTCGATCAGGGCCTGGATCACCGCATAACCTTCGGGGTGTTCGAAGCTGACATGGCTGCCACGCCGGGCGTGCTCACGCGGCGTGATCAACTTCAGTTCGTGAGCCGCGCAACGCTGCTCGACCAATTCGATGAACAAGTCGGTCAGGGCCAGGGATTTGCGGCGCAGGCTGGCCATGTCGGTCTGGGCGAACACGTCCAGGCCGCACTCGACCATCGCCAAAGAGGTAATCGGCTGGGTGCCGCACAGGTAGCGCGCGATGCCGCTGCTCGGCTCGTAATGCGACTCCATGGCGAACTGCCGCGAGTGGCCGAACCAGCCGGACAGTGGCTGCGGCACCAGATCGCACAACTGTGGCGAAACCCAGACAAAGGCCTGCGAGCCCGGCCCGCCATTGAGGTACTTGTAGGTGCAGCCGATGGCGTAATCGGCACCCGCCCGATGCAGGTCGACCGGTACCGCGCCCGCGGAATGGGCCAGGTCCCAGATTGCCAGCGCGCCACATTCGTGAGTCAGCGCGGTCAGGGCCTGCATATCGTGCATGTAGCCGGTCTTGTAATTGACGTGGGTGAGCATGACCACTGCCGTGTCCTGGTCAATCGCTTGCGGCAACGCTTCAGGACTGTCGACCAGGCGCAGGGTATAACCCTGTTGCAGCATCTGCGCGAGGCCTTCGGCGATGTACAGGTCGGTGGGGAAATTGCTCGACTCGCTGACGATCACCCGTCGCTGCGGCGACCTGGTGGCCTGTACGCGCAAAGCGGCGCTCAGCACTTTGAACAGGTTGATCGAAGTGGTATCGGTCACCACGACTTCACCCTCCCCCGCACCGATCAAGCCCGCCAGGCGGTTGCCCAGACGCTCGGACAGTTCGCGCCAGCCTGCGCTGTTCCAGCTGCGGATCAAGCCATTGCCCCACTCCTCGGCGACCACCGCTTGCGCCCGCGCCAATGCAGCGACCGGCCGCGCGCCCAGGGAATTGCCATCGAGATAAATAACGCCCTCGGGGAGCGCAAACTGCTGGCGCAGGGGTGCCAGCGCGTCCTGGGCATCAAGTGCCAGGCAACTGTTTCTTGTCGTCATCGGGTGTCCTGTTTTTTGTTATGCGACGCCATCCGGGCAGGTTGCATCAGCCGGTTCAGGCGCCCTGATTCAAGGCGCTTCACTTGCCTTTCGGTGGAGAGATAATGAACGAACCTTTGAAGAATTTTCGTGCAAAGTAACCGGTCATGTAGTAGTTATTTCGCAGAATATTCGAATCAAACCCCAATAAACGCGGATTTATTCAAACCATGAATCTTGACTCGACAGACCTGCGAATCCTGCATCAATTGCAACAGGATGGCCGCATCAGCAATCAGGAATTGGCGGAGAAAGTCGCCTTGTCACCGTCGGCTTGCCTGCGTCGTTTGCGCCTGCTGGAAAGCGAAGGAATCATCACCGGCTATCGCGCGGTGCTGAACGCCGAACGGCTGGGCATTGAACTGGAAGCCATCGTTCATGTGTCGCTGCGACAGGACGTCGAGGACTGGCACGAGACCTTCATCAAGAAGGTTCAGGAGTGGCCGGAAGTGGTCACCGCCTATGTGGTTACCGGGGCGAGCAACTATGTGTTGCGGGTACAGGCCCGCAACCTCAAACATTTCTCGGATTTCATCGTCAACCACCTCAACCGCACCGCCGGCGTCACCGATATACGTTCGGAAATCGTCCTGCAAAAAATCAAGGAGCGTGAGCAATTGCTGGATCTGGTGGTACGCAAGTAAGGACGCCGACCTTCAAAGCCCGTGCAGGCGCCGGGCTTCGTTGCGCTGCAACGTCATGCTCGGGGTTTCGTCGAACAGCTTGCGGTACTCGGTGGAAAAACGCCCCAGGTGCATGAACCCCCAGCCCATCGCGATCCCGGAAATATTGCGTGCCGAACCGTGCTCAAGAATCTCCTGGCGCACGGCGTTCAAGCGGTACTTTTTCAGGTAGACCATTGGCGACATGGCGAAGTACTTCTTGAACGCATCGAACAACTTGAAGCGCGAAACGCCGGCAGCGGCCTCAATGTCCTCCAGATGCAACGCTTCGCGGGCGTTGTCGTGGATGTACTGTCGAGCCCTGATCAGGTAGTGCGGCAACTTCACGCCCAGCACGTCCCGCAGCGCCTGCGAATAGTTGTTGGGCTGGGCCAGGATCAAGCCTTTGATCAGCGAGCTTTCAATGTCCCGGGTGAAGGCCACCTGTTCGAAGAGTTCGCTGCTGCGCGCAAGCTCGTCGATGAAGTAACGCGCCATGCGCCACCACGACGCCGATGCGCCATCGATCGCATCCATCACCGGCTCGAAGCGCAGCGGCGCGTCCAGAGGCCGTTGCAACATCCCCTCCAGCGCTTCGCTCATCGCGATACGCGTAATCACCACCTGAACCTTGCGACAGTCACCGGAGATCGCCAGCAGCTGGTTTTCATTGGGCGACACGATGACCCCTTGATCGCGGTCGGACCTGAGCACGCTGCCATCCTTGCTCAGCTCCTGTTGGCCCACCAGCGGCAAGCTCAGGCTGTAGCTGCTGAAGTGCTCGGCGTCTTCGATATCGATGGTGACATCGGTGCCGTATTCGATAGTACCCAGGGTGGTGGCCATCGATTTGAACATGTTGGCGTTGTGATGAAAGCGAATCCGTTCGGGGGTCGCGCTCACCAGTCGATGGGGCCCGCAGATACCGGACATCCAGCTTCTGGCGGCCTCCAGGTCATCGCTGTCGACACGAATGTCGCGAAACTGCGGATCCACTTTGCTGCTCATCACGGTGCACTCACAGGCAATATTTTCGGCGCGCTCTGACGGCGCGTACCAGGCGGGAAAGGAGCAACTTCCACGCCATAAATCGTCGGCGCCCACTTAACGGATAGTGATCGGTAACTAAGCGGATAAGACATGGCTGACAAAGCCGCAAAAGCACTCGATCAGCACTCGGCGCATTGCAAAACAGTATCTGATTGGCGCAATCAGGTGCAGCCGTTTATCACCTGGTGCGGGATTTGTGTCATCGCTGCCCAACCAACTGTTACCGGCCCCCCAATTTTACGGACTGCCTTCGCCAACTTATCGGATAGACCGCCACCCGCCCCGCTCCTCTAATGAGCGCACCGATTAGCCCAATAAAAAAGGTGCACACCATGAGTGGCGAAAAAAACGTCGAGCAGTGGAAAGCGTTTATCCAAAGCTGCCTGGATTTCCGCCCGGCAGAGGGCGTATTCCGCATCGCCCGGGACATCTTCACCGAGCCGCAGCTGTTCGATCTGGAGATGGAACTGATCTTCGAAAAGAACTGGATCTACGCCTGCCACGAAAGCGAGCTGGCCAACAACCACGACTTCGTGACTATGCGCGCCGGCCGCCAGCCGATGATCATTACCCGCGACGGTGATGGTCAGCTCAATGCGCTGATCAATGCCTGCCAGCATCGCGGCACGACGCTGACCCGCGTCGGCAAGGGCAATCAGTCGACCTTCACCTGCCCGTTCCATGCCTGGTGCTACAAAAGCGATGGTCGCCTGGTCAAGGTCAAGGCGCCGGGCGAGTACCCGGAAGGCTTCGACAAAGCCACCCGCGGCCTGAAGAAAGCCCGCATCCAGAGCTACAAGGGTTTCGTCTTCATCAGCCTGGATGTGCACGCCGACAACAGCCTGGAAGACTTCCTCGGCGACGCCAAAGTGTTCTTCGACATGATGGTCGCCCAGTCGCCGACCGGTAAGCTGGAGGTACTGCCCGGCAAGTCGGCCTACACCTACGACGGCAACTGGAAACTGCAGAACGAAAACGGCCTCGATGGTTATCACGTCAGCACGGTCCACTACAACTACGTGGCCACGGTGCAGCACCGCCAGCAGGTCAACAGCGAGAACGGCACCGCCGCCAGCGGCACCCTCGACTACAGCAAGCTCGGCGCCGGTGATGCCAATACCGATGACGGCTGGTTCGCCTTCAACAATGGCCACAGCCTGCTGTTCAGCGACATGCCCAACCCGTCGGTGCGCTCCGGCTACGCGACGATCATGCCGCGCCTGATCGAAGAACACGGCCAGCAAAAGGCCGAGTGGATGATGCATCGCCTGCGTAACCTGAATATCTATCCGAGCCTGTTTTTCCTCGATCAGATCAGCTCGCAATTGCGCATCATCCGCCCGGTGGCATGGAACAAGACCGAAATCGTCAGCCAATGCATCGGCGTCAAGGGCGAGTCCGATGCCGATCGCGAAAACCGCATTCGCCAGTTCGAGGACTTCTTCAACGTCTCGGGCCTGGGCACACCGGATGACCTGGTGGAGTTCCGTGAAGCCCAGCGTGGCTTTCAGGCGCGCCTGGAACGCTGGAGCGATATTTCCCGCGGCAGTCACCGCTGGGCCACTGGTGCCACGCCCAACAGCGAAGCGATCGGCATTGCCCCGGCCATGACCGGCACCGAATTCACCCACGAAGGGCTTTACGTCAACCAGCACCGCAACTGGCAGCAATTCCTGCTCGATGGCCTGGACGCGAAATCCCTGAAACTCCGTGAGGTGCAATGATGAATGCGCAATTGCAGTACCAGATCGAACAGTTTTTCTATCGCAAGTCCGAACTGTGCGACGCTCAGGACTGGGATGCCTACATCCAGCTGTTCGCCGAGCACAGCGAGTTCCACGTGCCGCAATGGGACTCCGAACACGTCTACACCCGCGACCCCAAACGCGAAATGTCGCTGATCTATTACCCCAATCGTTCAGGCCTGGAAGACCGCGTGTTCCGCCTGCGCACCGGCAAGTCCGCGTCCTCGACGCCAATGCCGCGCACCTTGCATCAGATCAACAACGTGCGGATCGGCGAGCTTGCAAACGGCGAGCTGGAGGTGCGGCTGAACTGGCACACGTTGTACTACCGCCTGGCGACATCCGAGCAGTTTTTCGGCCGCGCGACCTATCACCTCACGCCACACGCCGATAGCTGGCTGATCACTCGCAAGCATGTGCTGCTGCTCAACGACACCATCAACTCGGTACTCGATTTCTACCACATCTGAATCCAAGGAGACCGGGGCATGAACCATAAGGTCGCGTTCAGCTTTGCCGACGGCAAAACGCTGTTCTTTCCCGTACAACCCAACGAAATCCTGCTCGACGCCGCCCTGCGCAATGGCATCAACATTCCCCTGGATTGCCGCGAAGGCGTCTGCGGAACCTGCCAGGGGCGTTGCGAGTCGGGCGATTACAGCCAGGACTATGTGGATGAGGAAGCCCTCTCCAGCCAGGACCTGCAACAACGCAAAATGCTCACCTGCCAGACACGGGTCAAATCCGACGCGGCGTTCTATTTCGACTTCGCCTCCAGCCTGTGCAATGCCGCCGGCCCCGATCAACTCACGGCAACGGTCAGCGACGTCAAACAGGTCTCGGCCAGTACCGCGATCCTGCATCTGGATCTGGGTCAGGTCGGGCAATCACTGGATTTCCTGCCGGGACAATACGCCCGGTTGCGGATCCCGGGCACCGAGAACAAGCGCTCTTATTCGTTCGCCAATCGGCCGAGCGCCAGCAATCAGCTGCAGTTTCTGATTCGCCTGCTTCCCGACGGGGTAATGAGCAACTACATCCGCGAACGCTGTCAGGTGGGCGACCAAATCGTTCTGGAGGCACCGCTGGGGGCTTTTTATCTGCGACACGTCGCCAGGCCGCTGATCCTGGTGGCCGGTGGCACCGGTCTTTCTGCATTGCTGGGCATGCTCGACGAGCTCGCCGAACGCGGCTGCGAGCAACCCGTGCATTTGTACTACGGTGTGCGCGATGCGACCGACCTGTGCGAGCAGGCGCGCATCCACGCGTATGCGCAACGCATCCCGGGGTTGCGCTACACCGAGGTGGTCAGCGAGCCGTCACCGCAATGGACCGGCAAGCGCGGCTACATTGCCGAACACTTCGACGCCGCTGAACTGCGCGATGGCGAGGTTGATATGTACGTCTGCGGGCCACCGCCGATGGTTGAGTCGATCAAAACCTGGTTACAGGCCCAGGCACTGGACAGCGTGCACCTGTACTACGAAAAATTCACCGAGAGTAATGCCTGACATCGCTCACCCGAATGGGGCGCCGGAACCGGGCGCCAGAACCGGGAGCCAGGTTGGTGCCCGGTTCCGGCGTCCACTTCGGATCTGTTGAATGGGTTACCCGCGTTGCGACGTACTCAGCGGCCGCAGAATCGCCCTGACCGGACTGGCGTCCAGATGAGCAAAGCGCAGCGGCAAGGCGATCAATTCATAATCGCCTTCCGGGACATCGTCCAGCACGATGCCTTCAAGAATCGCCATGTGATGGCGGGCCACGGCACCGTGTGAATCCATGGTCCTGGATTGCTGGGGGTCCAGTGAGGGCGTATCGATGCCAATCAACCGCACACCAAGGCTCGCCAGCAAGTCGATGGTTTCCCTGGCAACGGCCGTGAACCCTGAATCCCAGGCTGTCAGCGGCGCTTGTCGATAGGTGCGCAGCAGCACGCGCTCGGGCACGTCGTGCAAACGTCCTTGCAATTGCCCGGGCTGCACCAGTTCGCCGCTGTCCAGACAATGCAAAACGCGGCAAGGCCCGATATAGACGTCCAACGCCACATCGCCAATCGGCGCACCATCAGCGCTGTAATGCAGCGGTGCATCGACGTGGGCGCCGGTATGCGGCGACAGGGTGATGCGTCCGACATTCACCGGACACTCGGGACCGTAGGTCCAGACGCGTTCCTCCTGGAACGGCGTGTCACCCGGCCAGGTCGGCGTTTCGGTACTCAAGGGTGGACTGATGTCCCACAACGTTGTTTTTTTTGTCATCGCAATGCTCACCGGATTTACCGAGTGAAATGATACGAGCGACAGCGGTGAAGATTCGTGCAAAAACCTTGGGTAACCGTGTGGGCTTTCGCACAAACCGCCGTGGATGAGCGGGATTGCGGCAGGAAATTTCAACGCGTGTCGCTTTCACAAAGTTCGGTGCAGGGCTCTCTCAAACGCCATACCCGCCCTTCTTGTGGCGAACGACGATATGGATCAGCTCTCAGCGCAAATGCTGGAGTCCTGACTGGACTCAGCAGCCAGTTTCAATCGGTCCGCTTTACTGATGTATTTTGACTTGCTTTTCGGTGCCAATTTGGCACTGGCTTTTTTGGCGTTAGCCTTTAACAACTGGTTTATTTTTTTACGACGGTTCATGTTTTCCTACTCCTTTTGCAAGTGCTTGAATGATATCAGCTTAAAGTATCGGGTCAGATCCCTGTGGTGCGCACTTGGTGCATAACGCTGGACACAGGCGGTGAATCGCCCCTGGATACCAGTCATGAAGGAGCAATCGCGATCTGCGCTCTGGGCAGCTTCGACAAGACTGAACTAGTTTTACCTGCAAGCTTCGAGTGCCTGGCGCTTTTCCCGCATCGGCATCGTAGTGATGCGGTACCGTAAGCCCATTTGTAAGCGGTACCTTTGGGGAAGAAGCAGTGCTCGGCGTGAGTCTCCTGACTTTATTCCTGATAGCGATCCACTGCCTGCCGGCAAGGAGTTGTGATGCGCGCTACAGCGTTTTCAGTCGGTGGACCTGCCCCTTGGTTCCATTGCCGCACTCAACAAAGAGAGCGCTTTTGTTTCGACACCATTGGCGGTCGGTATGTAGTGCTTTGTTTTTTTGGTTCTGCGGCTGATCCTGCATCAATTAAAGTTCTGGAGGGTGTTCGGGCCCATCGCCAGCGGTTCAATGACGATCACGTCTGCTTCTTTGGTGTTTCCGTAGATCCCGAGGATGAAAAGCTGAAGCGGGTAGAAAGTGCGATACCTGGCATGCGCTTCATCTGGGACTTCGATCGGTCAGTCAGTCAGCTCTACGGTACATTGCAGCCAGACGGCAGCATCAGGCAAATGACCTGCGTGCTGGATCCTGCGCTGCGTTTCCTGGCCATCATCCCGATAGAGGCACCGGTTGATAACCATATACCCTCGTTAATGCGCTTTCTGGATAGATTACCCGCACTGGCTGCGCCACATGCCGCCACACCACACGCCCCTGTCCTGGTGATTCCCCGTATATTTGAGCCCAAGCTGTGTAAAGCACTAATACGTTATTACGACGAACGTGGCGGAGAGGAATCCGGGTTTATGATGGAGCAGTCGGGTAAAACCGTCTACATCACCGACCATGGCCACAAGCAACGTCGTGACTGCGTTATTGAAGACAAGGCTCTATCCAAAGCATGCTCGCTGCGTATAGCCGACCGTTTGCTTCCAGAGCTACACAAAGCGTTCCAGTTCAATGCCACTCGAATGGAGCGCTATCTGGTGGCCTGCTACAACAGCGATGAAGGCGGGCATTTCCGGCCCCATAGGGATAACACCACGAAGGGTACAGCGCATCGCCGTTTTGCCGTTTCCCTGTTTCTTAATTCCGGAGAGTACGAAGGCGGTTTTCTGCATTTTCCAGAGTTTGGAAAAGCGCTTTACAGCGCTCCAACAGGAGGGGCTGTGGTGTTTTCGTGTTCACTTTTGCACGAAGCCACGCCTGTAACCCAAGGTCGCCGCTATATGTTTCTCCCGTTTCTATACGATGATGCCGCTCGCGTCATTCGAGAAGAGAATCTCCCATTTATTGGAAGCTGACTCGTGTGCAACACAACTCAGCTGTCATTACAGACGGCCTTGAATGCCAGCTCGTTGTCAGTGCAGTCGGTACATCGAGCGCCTTTCAAATTTCTCCACCTGAGGAGTGCATCAGGGTAACGGGTGCCCGCAAGTGCTAAGCACCTAGCTGCTTGATCCAGTCCAGGCTCGCAACGGTAGAGACGGAAGGACGGTATTCACACCCGATCCATCCTGGGTAGCCACGCTGCTCCAGCGCCGCGAACAAGGCAGCAAAGTCGATGCTCCCCGTTCCCGGTTCGTGACGACCCGGACAGTCAGCAATTTGCACATGGACGGTTCGGTCATAAAATCGAGCCAGAACATCTGCTGCGTCTGCGGTCAAAAGCTGGGCATGGTAAAGATCGAGAATCAGCCCGACACTCGGGAAGGTCTCCAGCACCTGTTGCGCCCTGCTGAAGTCAGACATGTAGTAGCCCGGCATTTCCTTCGAACTGATCACTTCGATCAGGGGCCGCAACCCCTGATCTTCGAAGTACTTGACTGCATACGCAAGGTTGCTCCCGAAGATAAGCGCAGCCTCATCCTGCGTCGTAACTCCAGACATGATGTGGACATCCGAACAAGCCAGCACCTTTGCATAACGGGCGGCCTGGACCAGGCCAGCGCGAAACTCTTCTTCCTTGCCTTGCAGGGCTGCAATGCCTTTGGTGACGCCCGCCGGTGCAGCGAACTGAATCAGAGGAAGAGCGTATTGAGCCAAGTGGTCGGCCAGGAGACTGGCGTCGAATTCATAGGGCGACGGAAACTCCACCGCCCGAAATCCAGCGGCGGCGGCGGCTTCGATGCGTTGCAGAAAAGGCAATTCATTGAATTGAAAACCGAGATGAGCATTGAACTTGAGCATTGGGTAAACATCCATCCTGGGAAGAAACGAAAAGCCTGGAACATCCTTTGTGGCTCCGACACTACACTATCGTAAGTGGTCCATACAGACAGACCAGAGCGAGCCAGTGCCTACCCTGCGTCGCTCATCATCGAAAACCGGGCGAAACAAATCAGATCGCAGATCTTCGACTGACTGGCTACCGCATTACATCGTGCGTCCACCAGCGGCCACTGGAAAACAGGGGCTTATCGCAATGCATTCCCACGAGAAATAGAAACCCGCGCAGCTTGTTGTCGATTTCACAGCGTCCGGTTCGACTATCTATCAGGGAATGGTCCCAAGGGATCGCAGATTTCCCTGCCTGAACTTTTTCATCCGGATGAATCAGGAGAAGAACATGCGCACACTCACCGTTGCCGCGTTCGTGAGTCTGGACGGCGTCATGCAAGCGCCCGGCGGGCCTGAAGAGGACACCAGTGGTGGATTCCGCTTCGGTGGCTGGATCGTCCCCTACGCCGACAAAACCACCGGTCAGGCCGTACAGGACCTGTTCTCCCAGCCGTTCGAGTTGCTGCTGGGACGTCGTACCTACGACATCTTCGCCGCCTATTGGCCACACATTCAGGCCGACTCCACTCACCACACCATTGCTGATCTATTCAACGGCGTACCCAAGCACGTGGCCACCCATCGCGCCGATTCGCTGGCCTGGCAGAACAGTCATGCGCTGCAGGGCAACCTGGTCGACGCGATCAGCGCGCTCAAGCGCCAGGACGGTCCTCAGCTACTGACCCAAGGCAGCGGCGAACTGGTGCGCCAACTGCTTGCCGCCGGCCTGGTGGACGAGTTGCGGCTGATGATTCATCCCATCCTGCTGGGGCGCGGCAAGCATTTGTTCGACGACAATGCACAAGCGTCGGCCTTCACCTTGCTCAACTCGATCAGCTCGCCCGGGGGCGTGCTGATCGCCCGTTACATCCGCAGTGGCGAGGTGCGCACTGGCACATTCGAGGGCGTCAGGCAGCGATAGCCTGCGCCCCTGGCAAGCGGCTCAAAACCCTGTGCCCGCCTCGACACCAACGGCCCAGGTGAAATTAAGCCTGGGCTAAGGTTGCCTCTGTTAGTCTTCGACGCTTTTAAGTCGTCGAGCATTTCGAAGATGGGTAGTGTCGATACAAACGCCAAGCCACCGTTCAGCATCGTTCTGGTTAATTACAAAACCCTTGATTTGACCAGGATCTGCCTGGACCTATTGCGCGAGCCTGTACGCAAAGCCGCAATCCCGGTCTGGGTGGTGGATAACGGTTCGGCGGACGCCAGCGTCGAGTATTTGCGCTCACTCGACTGGATCAATCTGGTCGAACGGGATGCCCCCACCAAAGAGCCGGGCCACATCGCCCATGGCAAGGCGCTGGACATGGCACTGACCAGGGTTGATACCGACTATCTGTTCCTGATGCACACCGACACGTTTGTCTTCGATGCAAACGTCTTCGCGATGATGATGGACCACTGCACAAAAGATCGAAACGTCGCAGCGGTCGGTTGCACGGAACAACTCAACCGCGGACTGCCAAGGACCGTGTGGCGCTTCACTTCACGCCTGCTCAAGCACCATTACCGGCGCCTCAAGCAATCGCTCGGCCTGCGATCAAAAGAGCCAAAACCCTACAGAGAAACTTACTTGAAAAGCTTTTGCACGCTATGGAATTGCAGGCTGATGAAGCAGCAGGGTCTGCATTTTCAGATCGACGACCGTGTGCCCGGTTATGAGTTGCAAGACCGGGTGATCGGACTTGGCTACAAGGTCGTGTTTCTGTCGCCCGGCAAAATCTTCAAGTACCTGGACCACGTCCAGGCCGGCACCGTTGCCGCTGCTGGCGGTTATGGCCAGGATCATCGACGGACCAAGATGTACCAGGACATTCTAAAGCGCTTCAGTGCAACCAACTAGATGTCTTGAACAAACCTGCGCCCCCAAAAAAGCCCACTGACCGTTGTCGGTTCAGTGGGCTTTTTCGCATCAGGCTAACGCTGATTCACTGCTTCATGATGTACGTCGCCAGGCTCTTCAGGTCGTCCGAACTCAACTGCGCGAACGGTGGCATGGGCACATCCCCCCACTTGCCGCTACCGCCGTGCTGAATGCTCGACATTACCCGGGCCAGTGCCTGCGGGTCATTGGCATACTTGACCGCCACATCGTGATAGGCCGGGCCGACGACCTTGTGGTCGACCGCGTGACAGGACAGGCAGGCGTTGTCCTGGAGCAAGGCCGAGGCGACTTTCGCTACCGACACCGTCGGTGGCTGATCCGTCGGCGGGTTCGAGGCCGCCTGAACATCGGCATCGCTCGCCTGGGCACTGCCGTAGGTCACTGCCAGATAGGCGCCGATCACCTTCACCTCCTGGTCGCTGATCGGCGCACCGTACACCTGCTGCATCTTGCCTGCTTCAGCAGTCCATTGCGCCAGGCTCATGCCAGGCGGCTGGAAGTTGATGTAATCGGCCGAATGGCAGATCGAACACTTCTGCTGCGCCAATGGGTAGCCCGGCAACGTACTGGGCTTGAGCGCCGCCGTTTCGGGCGGCAAGGTGATCGACAGTGGCGCTGCACCCGCCATGCTGGCCAGACCAACCTGAACCGCGCACAGCACGGTGCTCATGAGTTTCACAAGTTTCATGCAGTCCTCCTCAGGCGACGGTCACGTGGCTGGTTTCGACGACGTGGCGGCGGTAGCCACCGGGGTTCCAGTCCGCCTGCAGCGGCTGAGTCTCGCCCGCACTGTTGCTGGCCCGTACCATCAACTGCGTGGCGCCCTTGCTGGTAAAGGTGATCGGCAGTGTCCACTCACGGAAGGAGAAACGGCCAAGGTCCTGCCCAAGCGCAGCTTCGCGCCAGATTTTTCCGCCGTCGATCGACACCTCCACCTTGTTGACCCCAACGCCACCGTCGAACGCGATGCCCTTGAGCACCACGCTTTTGTTCAGCGGCAATACATCGCCGTGTTTAACGCTGGTGATGAAACTGCGCACCGGCAGCCTGGAAATCGGCCGGGTTTTCGCCGCCGTGGTGCCGGGGGCAATGCAGAAGCAATCGTTATCCGGAACCCGGTACGCCTTGGCCATGAAGAAACCGTCATAGGTATGGTCGATGACCTCGATCTCACTCAGGTGCTTGACCCAATACGTGCCGAAATAGCCCGGCACCACCAGACGAATCGGGTAACCGTTGAGAAATGGCAGGTCGGTGCCATTCATCGACCAGGCAATCATCGGCTCGCCGTCCATGGCATGGCTGATGTCCAGCGCCTTGATGAACTCCGGCGTGCTCGGCAGCACGGGTTTGTCGAGCCCACGGAAAGTCACTTGCGCGGCACCGGCTTTCACACCGGCCTTTTCCAATACCGCCTTGAGCGGCACCCCCACCCACCGCGCATTGCCCATCGAGCCATTGCCCAACTGGGCGCCAAACACCCGCGGCATCGAGAAGCCACGGCTGTTACCCGAACATTGATTGACGGCCACCACTTCCACCGGTTCGGCGAGGGCCTTGAGCTCGGCAAGAGATAGCGACAGCGGCGTATCGACCGAACCCTTGATCGTCAGGCGGTAGCTGTCGGGATCGATGCTGGTCGGGAAATTGGCCAGGTGATAACGCACGAAAAAGGCGTCATTGGGCGTGATCGGCCCTTCGTTGAACACCGGGAACGGCGTCTCCAGGTGCGGCGGTCGAGTGGTCACCAGGGTCAACGGGCGTTTTTGCGGGTATTGCACCAACGGTCGTGGGCCAGCGGCAAAGGTCACTTCTTCAGCGTTTTCGTCTGCTGCCTTGGCTAGGTTTGCCAACGGCGAGGCCGCCAAAGCCAAAGTGAATGCATCGCGTAAAACCCGCCGGCGGCTCGGCTGGTTGCTGTCTACGAAACTGAACTTCATTCTGCGCTCTCTCTGATTGTTTTATTGAGATGCAACTGACAGTCCCCCATCAGAGTAGTGAGGCAGGACTTCATGTGCCAATGCGGTTTCGCTTTACGGTTCGAGGTCGGTAAACAAACCAGTATCGTCACGTGCAAGCGGGTTGCTTCACATTAAGCGTCAGTGACTTGGCAATTGATGACAGGGGCTGCCGAAGCGTGCGGCATAGAGAGCAATGCTGTTCAGTTAAGCGAATGTGGTCCTCTGTAGGAGCAGCCGGTCGACGCTCGATTGCTCGCGATGGTCGATAACGATAACGCGTGTGAACCGGATAAACGCGGCGTACTTGAGTCCATCGCCAGCAAGCTGGCTCCTACAGTTTCCCGGGATTGCGTGAAGAACCCAAAAAAAGCCCACTGACCGTCGCCGGTTCAGTGGGCTTTTTCACATCAGGCTAAAACCGCCCTTGCCTGCTACTGCGGATCTACCTGATCCAGCACGCGGTTCACCGATAGTTCCGCCAAGGCAATCATCTGTTGAACCCCCAGTGCCAAATTACATTTTGGGCCAGAGAGGATAAAAGCCAGTTCACTGGCCATGACACTGGCCGAGGCAAGGGTTTCACAGGCATGAACCAGGAGGGTCTCGTTGTTGACGTTGGGGGCGATGGTGAAGATGGGGTTGGGACGGCGGTCGGTCATTTGGGGCTTGCGAGATGAGGACTCGGAATCGGCGTCTATCTGCGCGTCCGTTTCAGGGGGATTCGGAGTTGGTTTTATCATTGTGAAGCTCCTATGAAGTGAGCCCCTCCCCATCCGCTACCACGCAAAATAGGGAGACGGCTGTACACAGGGTGGTAGACCGGTCATAGGAACCCGGCAGGCCGAAGCCTCCCATGCACAGCCGCCACAAAGCAGCCAGCACAAAAAAACGCCCTGAGGCGTTCTGGGTCTATGAAGAAACCGGGCTACCACACCCGTTCGCTGAATTGGCAGCGACGGGCCAAGGTTAGCGAGGTGAGTTGTGAAGTGCAAGCCCCATGGAATATGGAAAAACTTGAGGCTAATTACCGCTTTCAAACCAACAAAAAGTCATCAAAAGCCTGGCGGGACGCTGCATATTTACCCAGCAATAGGTGATCTGAGAACACTGACACTGGAAGTGACGGCACCGATGCCTGACAGCAAAGGCATCGGTGTCTCTTGCCTGCTCTGGCAGACCGTTGGGGTCAACTCATCTCTGGAACGAGATGACTCATGAACGTCAGGTTTTCAATAGCGCACATATACTCGGAGAATCTCGGATCTCCATCGTTGAACGCCTTTGCCACTTTTTGTGCGTTCTCAAGACTGTCCCACATTGCCAAGTCCGCGAAGATTCGGTCGTCGCTCATAGGGCAGTACGCGTGGTACTCAATCAAACCCGGAAAGGTCTTTAACGTTTCACGAAGCCTCGCGCGAAGTACTGGCACTTGCGCAACGCATTCCTGTTTGACCTTGAAAATGGCTAATTCGAGTACATGAGATGAGCGCTGCATAGGGATGACCTGCTGTGTGTTTGGAAGTCCCAATTATCAGTAGCTCATACTGACAGCGTAGTGTCAGTAGTGGTGATCGCTTTCCACTGGCTTGCCTGGTGCTTCATATACGCTTGGAGATCAAGGGCAGGATTGTCGGGTGATGGTCGTTGAGCAATAACGATGGAGGCTATACGATCGACCCGAAAATCGCGGTAAGCCACCCTGGTACTACACCAGCTTCCAACCGTCCACTTTCCTCCCCAGTAGAAAAGGCCAAGGGGGGAAATGAGGCGTTGCGAAACCGCACCGTCCAGGCTGGTATAAGTTATCTTCAGCGCCTGAGCGTTTTCGATGGCATTTCGAAGGGTTGCCAAATGACCACGCGTCGAGGAAGGTGTTGTTCCAAGTGCCCTGATTTTTGCCGCGCTGGGGTCAACCTTGTGATGGACTATGGACGCTGAGATTTTGCTCAACAACATCCTCGCAGCAGCACTTAGATCGTTATCGGCGGAAGCTGAGAGCATTTCCATCCCGAGCATCAATGCATCCAGTTCGAGTCTGTTCAACGTTAACGGCGGCATCTCAAAATCGGCATCCAAGGCATACCCCACGCCAGCGGTACCATAGATTGGGATTCCACTGAAGGAAAGGTCGTCGACGTATCGATAGATTGAGCGAACGGAAACGCCAATTCGGCTAGCCAGTCGTTCAGCAGAGATTGGCTGATGGACACGAATCAGATTTACCAATTGAAATAAGCGATCAGCTTTACGCACCAGGTGTGCTCAACCAAGAGTCCTTTGCAAGCTCAATGGCCGCGTTAATGGCGGCCCGAGCTTGGGGGCTATTCTTCCAGCAAGTCGATCCCACTGCTGCCGATGCCTCAGCAAGGATGTCACAAGCATTCGCTTTACCGAGCACAGCTAGCGAGTCAATGCCCATCTGCTCAAGGCGAGCGATAACAGCCGGCCCTACGCCCTTCAGGGCCAACAAGGCATTATGTTCCGTCAGTGGAAATGGCATCCGTAAACTCCTGTAATCGGCCAATGAGGCAACCGGAGTTTGCCCGACGCAAGAGGGCATCTCAATAGATGGACTCCATCGCTCTAAGCGCAGGCATCAGGCAGGTGGGTTCAGCGTAAGCGTTCAGCGATCACACCTTCCCAGTTTGCAACGCGTCGTTGGTCGATCCCGCTATCATGCAGGGCGTAGATCACGAATGTAGATAACGCTATGCCAAGATTGTCATTCGCCGTCAGAATTTTGTTCGCATGCTGCCTTTTAATCGCAACCGTTAATCACATCCGTGCAGACGTTTCGTATGGATTGCTCTGGGACTACGGATACGGGTCTGGCACTTACTTGGCCAGCCGTATTTTCTGGGGGGCGCTTACGTTTTTTGACCCGCTTGCAGCACTGCTACTTTTCCTCAAGCCAAGAGCCGGAATCGTGCTTACGATAGCGATTATTTTGGTCGACGTAACCCATAACACTTTTTACGTCGCATTGAAGCAACAGTGGCTGGAGCCGTTCTACCTGTCCCAGGTAGCTTTCCTTATCGTAGTATCCCTACTCTCACCCATCGCTTGGAATGGCCCTATTCGGGACGTAGCGCGCACTAATCCAGTCCGACTGTGATTCGCTCCATTTATGAGGTAGAAGCTCTTCGATCTCACTCGCCCGCTGCGTCGGAAGGCGTGTCAGAACGTCTTTAAGATAAACATACGGATCATGCCTGTTGATCCAGTCTGCGCGCATGAACGGGCACGATCCATACACCTATCTGAAAGACGTCCTCAGGCGCTTGCCAACCCAGCGCGCCAGTCAGATTATCGATTTGCTGCCACATAAGTGGGCTCGTTAGGCCTCGCCGTGTGTACGAGTTTGACTTTGCTTAGGGACGTGCCTCCAAAGCTGCGTGAGCGCCAAAGAAGCAAGACTCGCGATAATGAGCGCAAGTGAGCTTATTCCAATGCTCAACCCCCAAAAGTCGATCAAGTAACCTGTTAACACCGGGATCGCCCCAGCAGGCACATACCCTCCCATGTTGAACACTGCGTTGGTTTCGGCTCTGCGCTGCGCAGGCACGCGGTCAGCAATAAGGGTCAGTCCACCTAACTGGCCCAAGCCTTGACCGGCGCCCGCCAACAGAGCGGAAACGATCAGCCATGGAGCGGAACCGGTTTCCAGCGCGATCCACACGAAAATCATTGAGAAGACAGTACCGATCCCGCTAAGCAAAAACACGGTACGGCTGCTGTATCGCTTCGCCGCAAACTGCACACCTACGGCGACGAGGAACATTGAAAAGGCCATACAACCCGTGACAAGGGGACTATTCACGCCTAGAAAAGTCGCTATCAGCTTGGGGCCGAGCGACAGGATGAATGATGTCGAAGTTATTCCAGGGCCGAAGAACGCTATCCCCAATAGCACGATGCCGAGGTTTTCCTTAGCGACGGTGGGCAAGCGCGCTTTAAACGTACCGCCCCCAAGCTTTTGGTTTTTTTGATTGAGTAGCGCTAGGAGCGCCACGCACAAAATCGCGATTTCCACTCGGAAGACTGTGTGGATCGGGTTCGGAAGATATTGCGCAACGACCCCTGCCAATAGCGGCCCCGTGCCCGCTCCGGCCACCATCGCGACAGATGCCATTAGCGAAGCAAAATGCTTGCGATGAGGCTGAGCATGCTCGACGACATTCGCCATACCCCCAGATACAACGAGGCCCACCGAAACGCCGGTGAGGAAGCGTGCGAGCATCAAGACGCCGATGCTGTGCGCTTGATCGAACAGAATCGCTGCAATGATAGCCAGCCCCACACAGGGTAGAAGCAAGGCTTTGCGCCCGTAGTGGTCGGACAGCTGCCCAGCGACGGTGAGAGTTAGAAGAAGACCAATGATGTAGCAGGCAAAAATTACGGTTAGCACCCCCGACGCGAAGCCGAGGGACTGCTGCCAAAAGCTGTAGAGTGGCGTAGCGGCATTTGAAAGTATAAAAATCGCGGTCACGATCCAAGCTGTACGGTACACAGCCATTGAGCTTTTTATGGGATGGGAACTGCTCATTGGTGAAGGGCCTCTCAGTGGGCAGGAATTCAATTCGGAGCCCAGAGTAGAGGTATGTTTCGTGATGGCCCATTCATCAAAATCACAAACCAGATGTGAAAAAATTCACAGTTCCTGTGCCTGCACTAATCCCTCCATGAGGAAATCAAGCACTGCCCGGATTTTTAGAGAGCTGCGTAAATCTTCATGAAACGCGAGCCAGATGGGTAGTTCCAGCGGTGTGTGATCCATATCAACCCTTGCCAGCCCATATTCTTTGCCTAAAAAATCCGGAAGGAAAACTATGCCAGCATTGCCTACGGCAGCTAATGCCTGGATGCGCAGGTCGTTGCTGGTGACGGAAAGCGGTCTTCCTTCCAGCCGATCCAGGAGCCATTGCTGCTGTACCGAATCCTCCATGCTACGGTCGTAGCCTATGAACTCGAACTCTTCAGGTTCACGTTGACTAATGTAGTCCTCGCTAGCATGAGGGTAAAAACGCAATGAGCCGAGACTTCTGGCGACGACACTCTGTTCATCCGGCCTGCTGAAGGTAATGGCAATATCGGTTTCTTTCCTTGCCAACGACGCAGTGGACTTGGCTCCGACGAGCGTCAGCTGCAACCGGGGATAACGCTCGCGCAATACCCCAAGTCGCCGAGCTACCAACGTTCCGAGGTATGCAGGAGGTGCAGACAAGATCACCGCACCCTCAATACGGTTTTCTCCCCCGTCAGCGAATCGCCTGAGCGCAAGTGACGCAGACTCCATCTGCGCTGCATATGCACCTACCCTCACACCATCCTCGGTCAGTTGGTAGACACGACCCCTACGATCTACCAGCTTCATGTCCAAAGAGGCTTCAAGGGCAGCTATTCGGCGAGCCACAGTCGCGTGCTCTACCCCCAGCGAGCGAGCCGCAGCGGCTAAGGAGCCCTCATGAACAAAGGCAAAGAAAAAACGGAGGCTGTCCCAGTCAAGCATATTGGTCATCAGAGTGTGGTTAGGAGTGGATTTACAGCGAGCGAAAAGCGTAGCTTACCGATAAATCAGGTGGCGCTGCCGCATATAGCTTGGACTTAATTTCGTCCCCATGTTCTCCGCCCCAAGAACCGCTTGGTGATTACAGCGATCACGACGGGCATGGAATATTTAGTCCCCCCGGGGTCTGTAGAGCAATGGGCAAAATCGCGGGGGATATCAGGGGGCCCTTGTCCTTCCATCGGCGCTCCGACTTCGACTCCACTGCTCACTCCACGCACTTCCATTTGCACCTAACGCATCGCTTCCAGCATCCCCGACGCGGCTGGGTTAGGATTCTAGCCCGGTGCAGGTCAGTTTCGTTGCGCAAGGTGTATTGGACGGACGCTTACAAACATAATGCCGATCATGCCTCCAGAATCATTTTCCAGCCCACAAAAAAACCCACTGACCGTCGCCGGTTCAGTGGGCTAATGAGATGGTCACCCCCACACCCTGCGAGGGCTACGCTTTCGCAGGGTGTTTTGTTTTCGGAGGCCATCATCATGATCCAGTCAGCACTGATCGGTATCGATCTCGGCAAACATAATTTCCACCTTCACGGCCAGGATAAATCAGGCCGCGAGGTGTTTCGCAAGAAGCTCTCTCGGGCGCAGATGATGCAGCTTTTCGGCAACGTGCCGAGTTGTATCGTGGTGATGGAAGCCTGTGCGG
>NZ_JBFUHR010000039.1:0-23817 GCF_056402295.1 Pseudomonas sp. P4_B3 | reverse complement strand
CGGCACATTCGACATCGATGTCGCCTGATACTCCGCCTTCGCGGGCAAGCCCGCTCCCACAGGGGATGTGGGTCGCCTGTTAGCGGATGGCATCCACCCGCGTCATCCGCTCGCGCTCGTAGCGCGGGTACAGATGGCTGACGCTGCGGATCAGTTCATAACGGCTCAGGTTGATCCCGGCAAAGCGTTCAGGGATGGGACTGCGGATCATCTCGGCCATGTCGCTGCCATTGGCGGCGCCGTCGCGCATCAGCTGATCGAGCCAGGTCAGGTAATCGCGCATTTGCTCGAAGGGTTGCCGATCACTGGCCACCGGCCCATGGCCCGGCACGATCAGCGTCCAGGGCAAGCCTTGCAGGGTCGCAATGTCCGCCAGCCACACTGACAGCCCTGGACTGTTGGGCGTGGTCAGGGCCCGTTGATAAAACACCAGGTCCCCGGCAAACAGCACGCCGGTTTGCTGGTCGAGAATAGCCAGATCCGCGCCCGTATGCCCACCCAGGCTCAGCAGACGCAAATCGTGATTCCCAAAACTTTTCACGCCGGGTGTCAGCGTCTGAGTCGGCAACAACACTTCGGTGCCACGCATCCAGTCGCCGACCATCCGGTACATATTTCCGGCCATGGCATCGCCTTGCCGGTGCAACAGCTCGGTGGTGCCGGCCAAGGCGCCGATCGGCACGTCGCTGAAGGCCTGATTGCCCAGCACATGATCCGGGTGGTGATGGGTCAGCAAGACCTCGATCACCGGCTTGTCGGTCGTGGCGGCAATGGCCTTGCGCATCGCTTCGCCGTACCGCCGGGACGGCCCCGTGTCGATCACCACCACACCGCGTTCAGTGACGATAAACGCGGTGTTGACGATGTTGCCGCCGTTGGCCTTGGCGAAATTATCCGTGCTGCCTTCCAGCAGCCAGGTGTCCTGGGCGATCTGCCGGGGCTTGAGCGAGTATTCAAGATCGGCCAGGGCCGGCAGACTGACGCTTAACACCATCAACAGGATCCAGCGCATGCCACGCTCCTTGGGGTCAGGGGATCGACGCATCGAACTCATTGCCGCTGTTGTCCCGTAGCAGCAGGCGCGTTTGCCCTGCCCCTTCGATGTCGAAGGCCAGGTTGGGGTTTTCACTGACCGCGGGAAACAGCTCCAGCCGGGCCAGCACTTGCTCGCTACGGTCACGCAACTCGGCATGGTTGATGAAGAATTCCGGGATGCCACTGACCATGCCGTTGTCCATGGGATGGGCCACCTGCAAACGCAAACGGCTGAACTCGCCCCGGGGATAACGCCCGCCGAGCACTTCGCCGATGTGCTCCTCCCAGCCCGGCTGGCTGCGTACCACGCTCGGCGCAGTGCAGCCGCCACCTGCCGCGTCGATCAGGGTCGAGCCGACATGCCACAGGCCGTCACGGGTCAACACCGCCGCGCGCAAGGGGGTGGCCTGTTCGATGCGAATGCGCAACGACAACCAGGGCAAAACCGAATTCAGCGGCTGGAAGTCGACGATTTTCGGCAAAGGGTTCAGCTCGGCCCAGGCGAGGATTTTCACCACCTCGCCGTTGAACGCCCGGGCGTCGATTTCCAGCGGCACCTGCCGGGCATCTTCGGCAAACGGCGGCGCCAGCAACTTGACCCGATCGTCGAAAACGAACGGCGCATTGCCAAGAAACTGCTGGTGATAGAACGTCCACATCACCGATGGCACCGGGTCTTTGCCGGGATCGATTTCGGCGGCCTGTGCCGCCAGGCTTAACCAGCAGGCCAACAGACAACTCCTTCGCCATTTCATCGCCTGCTCCTTATTGATACATCTCGGGCACGTCGTAACGCAGGCCGTAATGGCCGTAGATGGTCTTCACCGCGCCCTCGCGGATCAGGCCTTCGAGCGCCTCTTCCACGGCATAGGCCAGTTGACGGTTGCTTTCGTGCACCGCCATGCCGATCTCCCAGAGCTGCTTGCCCATGTTCGGATAGGCGTTCTCAGCCAGTGCCACTTGCGGGTCGGCCGCTTCATGCACTTGCCAGTCGATCTCGCCGCGCATGGCCATCACCGCGTCGACCTCACCGGCCTTCATCGCGGCAAACGCCTGGCGCACGCCGGGATAGTGATGGGTCTTGCCGGCGAGCATGCCGTTGAACACCGAGGTCAGGTAGAACGACGGTACGCTGTCGACTTCGACACCAATCGGGTGTTGCTCGAACACCGCGACGCTGGCGACCTTGTCCAGCCGCCGGCGGTCATAAGCCACCTGCCATTGCTCGTTCTGGTACGGACCGAACATCACCACGTGGCCGTTGACCAGTTCGCCGAACTCGTTGCGCTTCTGCGCGTAGTCACGGTCATAGGGCACGCGCATCATCAGGTCGGCCAGTTGCTGGTTGTGCAAGGCACTGGCACGCCAGATGTAATCGCGCAGGTCGTCATCGAGCTTTTCTCCCGCCGGCGCCCAGATCAGCGTCAGGCGCACGCCGAGCGCCTTGGCCAAGGCTTCGGCGAGTTCGACATCGACACCCTGGGGCTTTCCGGCGCTTTCAAAGCTGTAGGGGGCGAAGTCCTTGTAGACCGCCACCTTCAGCTCCCCGGCGGCGATCATTTCGTCGTAGTTGCGAACCTGCGCCTGCGCCGGCTGGCAGCACAGCCACAGAGCGCCGATCAACACCGCGAGCAGGCGCATGGGTCACTCCTCGACGTGCACAGTGTCCAGATAAGTGCGCACCGCCCACAGAGCTTCCTGGCTCAGGTAATCGGCCATCTTCGGCATGTACACCCGACCGTCGCGCACCGCGCCATGGCGCACCCGTTCGGCGAACCATTCATCGCCCGCCTCGCCGACATCGAGCATGCGCAAGTCAGGGGCGATACCGCCGGACTTGGCTTCCAGGCCATGACAGGCCGCGCAATTCTGGGTGTAGGCCGAGGCACCGATTTCCACTGCCTTGTCGTGTTCCGCAGCGGTGCGATACGGGTTCACCGCGGCCCAGCCATCGGCATCGAGTTGCACACCGGCGTCCTTGATCGGGGTCAGCCCCGGGGTCGCCACGGCTTGTGGGACCACGTTGCCGTGGGCCCAGACGGAACCTGCGCTGATCAAACTGGCCAATAGCCCGGTCACGAGCAAGGCGTTGCGTTTTGTTGTCATTGTTATGCCCTCTGGATTGCACGCAAAACCTCTTGGCAGAGGCTATGGCAGCCATCTTAGAAACGGTATCGCACTCACCCCATGCTGCTTTGGTGGTCGCCACCTAGTCCCTTGGTAGTAAGGCGCCGGATGGACACCACCGGTACTTTCTGCATATTTCCTCACCATCACGGGCTACCTAAGCTGGCGCTACCTGTAATGGAGTGCCCTATGCGCCAGCTTGCCCCTTACGCCCTGATCTACCTGCTGGCGATTGCCTGCGCCGCCGGCCTGGCCACCCAGAGCCAGGCGGCGGATGCACCTTTGCAGGTGCGCATCGGCTATTTGGGTTATCGCCCCGACCCAGGCCCGTTGCTGTCGAACGTCATCCCCGAGCCCACCGATGCCGGGCTGCGCGGTGCCGAACTGGCGATCACCGACAGCAACAGCACCGGGCGTTTTCTCAACCACGGCTACAGTCTGTTCAGCGCCAGTGTCGACAGCCCCGAGGCCTTGCTCGAAGCGGCAAAGGTGCAGCATGAACAAGGCCTGCGCCTGTTCGTGGTGAACGCACCTGCCACCAGCCTGCGCCAACTCAGTGCCGCACTGCCCGACAGCCTGCTGTTCAACGCCGGCAGCCCGGACGACAACTTGCGCACCTCCGATTGCCTGCCGAACGTGCTGCACACCTTGCCGAGCCGGGCGATGCTCGCCGATGCACTGGCGCAGTTTCTGGTGCTGCGCAAATGGCAGCGAGCGCTGCTGATTGTCGGCCCGACGCCGGACGATCAAGCCTATGCCGCCGCCCTGCGCCGCGCCGCCAAGCGCTTCGGCTTGCAACTGGTGGCGGAAAAAACCTGGAGCTTCGACAACGACCAGCGACGCAGCGCCCAGGCCGACATGCCGCTGTTCACCCAGACCGCCGAGTACGACGTGGTACTGGTGGCCGATGAACGCGGCGACTTTGGCGAATACGTGCCCTACCAGACCTGGTACCCGCGCCCGGTCGCCGGCACCCAGGGCCTGACCCCGGTGGGCTGGCACAAGACTGTGGAAACCTACGGTGCCGCGCAGCTGCAAAAACGCTTCGAAGCCCTGACCGGGCGCTGGATGAACGACCGCGATTTCGCCGCCTGGATGGCCGTGCGCAGTATCGCCAGCGCCGTGAGCAAACTGCGCCAGGCCGAGCCGATGGCGATCCGTACGCTGGAAATCAGCGACCAGTTGCCCCTCGACGGTTTCAAGGGCCGCAAGCTCAGCTACCGGCCGTGGAACGGCCAGTTGCGCCAGCCGATTCCCATTGTCCAGCCCCGGGCGCTGGTCAGCACCTCACCCCAGGATGGCTTTCTGCACCCGTTCAACGAGATGGACAGTCTGGGTTACGACAAGCCCGAGGTCAGCTGCCGCTTTCCCTGATCCGATCATCACAACAACAACAACAACAACAACAACAACAACAACAACAACAACAACAAGGAATCCGCCATGCGCCGCACCCTGCTCTGCCGCTCCCTACTTTCTTGGGTCATGCTGCTCGCCGCTGGCCATGCCGTTGCCAGCACTGCCTGGGTCTCCAACGAAAAGGACAACAGCCTGAGCCTGATCGACCTGCAGACCCTGCAAGTCACCGACACCCTGCCCGTCGGCCAGCGCCCCCGCGGCCTGCTGCTGTCCCATGACAGCAAGCTGCTGTACATCTGCGCCAGTGACTCGGACCGGGTCCAGGTGATGGACGTGGCCACGCGCAAGATCATCAAGGAACTGCCCTCGGGCAAAGACCCCGAGCAATTCGCCCTGCACCCGAACAATCGCTGGTTGTACGTCTCCAACGAAGACGATGCGCTGGTCACGGTGATCGACACCGAGACCTCCAAGGTACTCGGCCAGATCAACGTCGGTGTCGAACCCGAAGGCATGGCGGTGAGCCCCGACGGCAAGTGGGCGGTCAATACCAGCGAAACCACCAACATGCTGCACTGGATCGACACCAGTACCCAGACCCTGGCCGACAGCACCCTGGTGGACCAGCGCCCGCGCTTCGTCGAGTTCTCCCCGGACGGCGCCCAACTCTGGGCCTCGGCGGAAATCGGCGGCACCGTGACCATTCTCGACGTGGCCAGCCGCACCGCGCTCAAGACCCTGAACTTCCAGATCAAGGGCGTGCATCCGGACAAGGTGCAACCGGTGGGCATCAAGCTCAGCGCCGATGGAAAATACGCTTTCGTCGCCCTCGGCCCGGCCAATCACGTCGCGGTGGTCGACGCCAAAACCTTCGAGATTGTCGATTACCTGCTGGTGGGTAGACGGGTTTGGCAGATGGCGTTCACCCCGGACCAGAAGCAACTGCTGGCCACCAACGGCGTCAGCGGTGACGTGTCGGTGATCGATGTCGACAGCCTCAAGGTCAGCAAATCGGTGAAGGTCGGGCGCTACCCCTGGGGCGTGGTGGTGACGCCATGAACGCCCTTGAAGTCAGCGACCTGAGTTTCGTCTACGGTGCTCGAGAGGCATTGCGCAAAGTGAGTTTCAGCCTGGAGCCCGGGCGTTTCGCTGCGCTGCTGGGGCCCAATGGCGCCGGCAAGTCGACCCTGATTGCCCTGCTGACCCGGCTCTATGATCTGCAGCACGGCGAGATCCGCGTCGGTGGCAATTCATTGCGCAGCGCCGCACGCCCGGCACTCAGGCAATTGGGCGTGGTGTTCCAGCAAAGCACCCTGGACCTGGACCTCAGCGTCGAGCAGAACCTGCGCTATCACGCCGCATTGCATGGCCTGTCCCGGCGTCAGACCGACCTTCGGGTCGACGCCGAACTGGACCGCCAGGCCCTGACCGACCGCCGCCGCGAACGGGTGCGTGAACTCAATGGCGGCCATCGCCGCCGGGTGGAAATTGCCCGCGCCCTGTTGCACGAGCCGCGCCTGTTGCTGCTCGATGAAGCCAGTGTCGGCCTCGACCCGGCGAGTCGCCTGGCGCTCAATCAACACATCCGCAGCCTGTGTCGCGAGGAGCGCATCAGCGTGCTCTGGACCACCCACCTGCTCGACGAAGTGCAGCCTGGTGACGACTTGCTGATCCTGCATCAAGGCCGGCTGGTGGCCAGCGGACAGGCCGATGCCCTGAGCCTGGAACACGGCGGCGATCTCGGTTCGGCCTTCACCCGCCTGACGACCACGGGAGCCATGCAATGACTGCTTACTGGCAATGCTTGCGCGGTATCGTGCTGCGCGAATGGCTGCGCTTTGTGCTGCAACGCACGCGGTTTCTCAGCGCCCTGGTGCGGCCGCTGCTGTGGCTGCTGGTGTTCGCCGCCGGTTTTCGCGCAGCGCTGGGGATCGCGATCATCGAGCCCTACGACACCTACATTCCCTATGAGGTCTACATCATTCCCGGCCTGGCGTGCATGATCCTGCTGTTCAACGGCATGCAAGGGTCTCTGTCGATGGTCTACGACCGCGAGATGGGCAGCATGCGCGTGCTGCTGACCAGCCCCCTGCCCCGAACCTTTCTGCTGTGCAGCAAGCTGCTGGCCACGTCACTGATTTCGCTGTTGCAGGTGTATGCGTTCCTGGCGATTGCCTGGGTCTACGGCGTGCGGCCACCCGCCATGGGGCTGTTGCTGGCGTTGCCGACCCTGCTGCTGGTGGCGTTGCTGCTCAGCGCCCTGGGCCTGTTGCTGTCGAACGCGATCCGCCAGCTGGAGAACTTTGCCGGGGTGATGAATTTCGTGATCTTCCCGCTGTTTTTCCTGTCATCGGCGCTGTATCCGCTGTGGAAGATGCGCGACGCCAGCGAGTGGTTGTACTGGCTGTGCGCGGTGAATCCGTTTACCCATGCGGTGGAGCTGGTGCGTTTTGCCCTGTATGAGCGCTTCAATCCACTGGCGTTGGCGGTGTGCATGGGGCTGACGCTGTTGTTTGCGTTGCTCGCCGTACTGACCTTCAACCCGCAGCATGCGGCCTTGCGCAAAGCCAACTGACAACACGCCCCTGTAGGAGCCGGCTTGCCGGCGAAGGCGGTATGCCAGCCAACATTAATGCTGGAGCTGCCGGCCTCTTCGCTGGCAAGCCAGCTCCTACAAGGGTTCTCCACAATCACAGGGAAATTACTACTTTAGTACTGGTTTCCCTGTCTATCGTCGCATTCCCAATGCCCCCCGACTGGCATGTAATAGGTTCATAACTATAAGGACTGAACCCATGCCACGTGCCCGACGTTGCCTGTTGCGCCCTGTTCTCGCCGCCCTGTCGCTGGGCCTGCTGCTGAGTACTGCGCAGGCCGACACAGCGCTGTTCTCCACCGACGGCTTTCGCATCGGCCTGTACCGCAGCCCGACGCCCGACCAGCTGCAAGGCGCAACCATCGTCGACACCCGCGCCCTGCAAACGCTGCTCGGCCAAACCCCGCGCCCGGTGCTGATCGACGTCTACCGCCGTCAGTGGCTGCAAGGGCAATTCATCGAAGACCAGCCCCATGAAAACCTGCCCGGCAGCCACTGGCTGGCCAATACCGGGGACGGTGACCTGACGCCGCAATGGCAGGACTATTTCGCCGCCAACCTGAAAAAGCTGACCGCCGGCGACCCGACGCAACCGCTGGTCTTCTATTGCCGCTCCGACTGCTGGTTGAGCTGGAATGCGGTCAAGCGCGCAGCCACCATGGGCTATAAGACGCTGTATTGGTATCGCGATGGCCTGGACGCCTGGCAAGCGGCCAACCTGCCGGTTTCGCCCGCCCGGCCCGAACCCTTTCCCTGAGCTTTACGCGTGCGTGTTGTTGCCACACCATAATCAAAATAATGAGGTGAAAGGCCATGTACAAAATTCTGATTGCCGACGATCACCCGCTGTTTCGCGAAGCCATTCACAACGTCATCAGCGACGGTTTTGCCGGCAGCGAGGTGATGGAAACCGCTGACCTGGACAGCGCCCTGGCCCTGACCCAGGAACACGACGATCTGGACCTGATCCTGCTCGACCTGAACATGCCCGGCATGCACGGGCTCAATGGCCTGATCAACTTGCGTAACGAGGCGCCGACCATTCCGGTGGTGATTGTCTCCGCCGAGCAGGACAAACAGATCGTGCTGCAAGCCATCACCTACGGCGCGGTGGGCTTCATCACCAAATCTTCGCCACGCACCCAGATGACCGATGCCATCCAGCAGATTCTCAACGGCAATGTCTACCTGCCCCCGGACATCATCCGCACCGCCAAAAGCAGCACCCACCGGCGCATGAACGACACCCCGAGCTTCCCGCCCGAACTGCTCCAGGCCCTGACCCGCAAGCAATTGCAGGTACTGGAACGCATGACCAAGGGCGAATCGAACAAGCAGATCGCCTACACCCTGGAAATCGCCGAGACCACGGTCAAGGCCCACGTCTCGGCGATCCTGCGCAAGCTCAACGTGCACAACCGGGTGCAGGCAATCCTGAGTGCCGGGGATATTGATTTCGGGTCTTATCTGCGGCGTTGACGACCGAGTCGCCCCTTTCGCTGGCAAGCCAGCTCCTACAGATCACCGCAATCCTGTAGGAGCTGGCTTGCCAGCGAAGGGGCCGTCCCATGCACCGAAGATTTCAAGGTCTGGTGAGTAGATGACTCATCGCCGTCTTCAGTTTCAACGGCCGCACCGGCTTGTGCATCAGGGTGTGGCCCAGTTCGCGGATCTGCTGTTTGAGTTCATTGCTGTAGTTGGCCGTGATCATCATGGCCGGGATCGGTGACGCGCGCCGGGCATTGATTCGGGCGACGGCGTCGACACCGTTGCGATCGTTATCCAGGTGATAGTCGGCGATCAGCAGGTCGGCCTCGGCGTGATAGTTGTCCACTTGCCGTGCCAGGTCCTCCTCCGATAGTGCCGTCACCACCCGACACCCCCACCCCTCCAGCAAGGTGCGCATGCCGGCACAGATGGTCGCGTCATTGTCCAGCACCCAAATCCGCGCACCCCGCAGGCGCTCCAGCATCGGCTCGCTCATCTGCAACGCCGGCTGCGGCTTGGGCGCGGTGGCGCTCAAGGGTACTTCGACCGAGAACATCGAGCCCCGGCCCGGCCACGAACGCACATGAATGCGATGCCCGAGGATGCCGGCAATCTTCTCGACAATCGCCAGGCCCAGGCCCAGGCCGCGATCCTGATCGGGTCGTTGCACATCACCGCGCTTGAACTCCTGGAAAATCTCCTCCAGGCGATGCTCGGCAATGCCCATGCCGCTGTCCCAGACTTCGATCGTCAGGCACTGATGATGCCGCCGGCAACCGAGCACCACGCGACCACTGTAGGTATAGCGAATCGCATTGCTCAGCAGATTGCGCAGAATCCGCGCCAGCAACTGGATGTCGCTGCGCACCAGCGCCGAACAGCCGATGAAGTGCAGTTGCAGGCCTTCACTGCGCGCCACCTGGGTGTATTCGGCGGCCAGGTTCTCCAGCAGCTCACTGAGGGCGAATGGCGCAATGTCGGCCTTGATCACCCCCGCATCGAGCTTGGAAATATCCACCAGGGTGCCGAGCAGGTTCTCCACGTCTTCCAGGGAATTGCTCACGTTGCGCACCAGAACCTCGCTGGACATCGGCTCGCGCCGCTCCAGCAAGGCACTGGTAAACAGGCGCGCGGCATTCAACGGTTGCAGCAGGTCGTGGCTGACGGCGGCGAGGAACTTGGTTTTCGACAGGTTGGCCTGCTCGGCTTCCTGCTTGGCCTCGCGCAAGCGTGACTCGACCAGGCGCCGCTCATCGATCTCGCGCAGCAGCTGGTCGTTGAGGGTGGTCAATTCCGCCGTGCGCTCGCGTACCCGCAGCTCCAGGTTCTGATAAGCCTGATGCAGCGCCTCGGCGGTGCGGCGGCGTTCGGTGATGTCGCGGATCAGCACGAAAATCCCCACCACCTCGCCACTGGCCAGACGGTTGGGCACATAGGAGCGCAGCATGTAGCGCTCCTGGTTGTTGACGTTGGTTTCGGCGAACTCGAAGGTCACGCTCTCGCCCGCCAGTGCCCTGGCCACGTAGGACTCCAGTCGCTGGTAATGCTGTTCGCTGTGCACTTCGCGCAGGCTCTGGCCGAGCATCACGCCGCGGGGCCAGCAGTACCACTCTTCGTAGACCTTGTTGGTGAACTCGTAGACCAGGTCGGCATTGAGGTAGGCAATCAATGCCGGTACGTGATCGGTGATCAGGCGAATCCAGTGTTCGCTTTCACTTAGCGCCTCGGCGTGCTGGTAGCGTTCGGTAATGTCGGTGAAGGTATTGACGAAACCGCCGGTGGGCAGCGGATGGGTGCGGATTTCCAGGACCCGGCCATCGTACAGGCGCTGCTCGCATTCGCGGACCGGTCGTCCGTTGCCATCGCGACTGGCCGGGGTCAGCAGGTTCAACTCGCTGTCGGCGATCACTTCGGCAAAGGGGCGATGGGCCGCCACCGGCGCCAGCCCGCTCAATTCCAGGAAACGCCGGTTCCACAACTCCAGGATGCCCTCGGCGCTGACCATCGCCACCCCTTGGGACAGGTTGTCGACCGCCCGCTGCAACAGGTGCGACTTCTGCGCCACCGCCTGCTCACGGCGCATGGTTTCGCTGAGTTTGACGTCGGTAATGTCGGTGAACAGAATCACCCGCCCCCCTTCCTGGGTCGGCCGCTCGCTGACTTGCAGCCAGCGCCCGTTCTGCAGGCGGTAAAGCAGGTTTTCGTCGGCATGCCCGCGCGGCTCTTCGGTGAACAGGCCGTTGTTCATCATCAACCGCTTGACCTCGGTCAGGCGCATGCCGGCGTTGATCCGCACCCGGCTGTTGCTCCAGAACGCCTTGAAGCGACTGTTGAACAGCACGATGCGCTGCTCGGCGTCGAACAGCACGAAGGCGTCTGAAATACTTTCGATGGCGTCGATCAGGTGTTGATGCGCCGTTTCCGCGCGCAAGCGGGCTTCGCTGAGCAAATGATTACCGGCCTTGAGTTCGGCCATGGCCTGGTTCAGGGCATCGGTGCGTTCGCGCACTTGCTCGGCCAGCACCACCGAATGCTGGAATGCCGCGTACGGATCGTTGCCGCGGGTCACCCCGGACTCGACCCGTTCGATCAGCGCGCCATTGATGCGCTGCAGTTTGTGGTTTTCCAGACGCAGCCCGGCCAGTTCGGCCTGCAGCTCAGCGATGTCCTGGGGCACGGCCACGGGCAATGGCAACGCCGGTGAAGGTCTGGTTGATGTGCATGCCATTGAACTGTTCTCCGTAGGTGTTGAACCCCATCACCCGTTGCTCACGCAAAAACGTGCCGATCTGATCAAGACTGCCGTCGTCTTCGAGTTCCAGACGCCGCAGGAAACAGTCGCAACCGATGGTCAGCAGCAAATCGCCCAGGCGCTCCTGCAACCCTTCGAACAGGCTCTGCAGGTTCGGCAGCATCGACCCCGGGGTCATGGCGGTGAGGACGATGCCGTTTTCCACGGCGCAGTAGAAACTCAGGCTCAGGTCCGGATGCACCTGCTGGATGGCCCGCACGTAGTACTGCTGGTTGATCCGCACCGCCAGCGGGTGCGCGGCGAAGACCCGGTGATCGAGTTGCGCCACCGGCACGCCGATGTGCCGGGCGTACTCGGCGGCAGCCGGCTCGGCATTGAGTTCGAAGACCCGCCGTGAGGCGCTGTCGGCTCCGGTGACCACCAGCTTCTCGGCGCGGGGCAGCACGTGGTGGGTGGTGAACACTTCGAAATCCAGCCAGGTATTGACCAGCACCACCACGGCCGCACCGCTGTGGAACTCGCCATCGAAGTACACATGGGTATGGGTCAGGTAGTTGTCGTCGCCGGCCGAGCCGCCGAAATGCGGAATGTCGCCCAATGCCGCGCTCAAGGCCGCCAGGACCATTTCTTCGCGGCTGGACAGGCCATCGAGCAGGGTCAGGGCAAAGCTGTTGCCCTTGATCGGCGCCAGGGTGTTGCTGCGACAGCCACTGACCAGGCGCTCGACCATTTGCTGGGCGTCGATCAGGCTGAAGTGCTCCATCTGGTCGATCAGCTCGATCGCGATGGAAAAGTGCCGATGATCAAAGCCCACCGCCGTCACGCAATTGCGCCCGTAGCCCAGCGGGGTGATTTCCCCGGCGCTGGTGCAGCCCGCCAGGCGAATGCCGCCGAAGCTTTGCTGCAAGGCCTGGCCCAGCGCCTGCAAGTCGTACTCGGCGGAACAGAAGAACAGCACGAACCCCAGGTGCGGATGCAACAACTGTCTGGCCAGTTCCTGCGCGACCTGCCGGGCATCGGTGGCCTGGGACATCGCACTGACGACGCCTTCGCTCTGCTGCATCCTTACCTCCCGCAGGTGCGTGTGTATGAGGCACGAGTGTACGAAGTCTGTGGTGTGCGACGAATGCTACTTGGGTAGCGGGTAGCCGCTTCGATGGGATGAGACGGGTGGCGACCCTCGCCGCGATGCGCACGGCCAGGGCCACCTCCCGGGGTTACCAGGTCAGCACCGCACCCACGGCAAAGGTGTCGGTGTTTTCGTTCTGCTCGCTGGTGTCGTGGCCGTTGATTTCGAACTGGTTGTACTCGGCCACCAGCTTGAGGTTATCGTTCACGTCATGGAACAACGCGATGCCGCGGGTCTCGTAGTCTGCGCCGCTGCCGACCACGCCGTTGCCATCGTCATTGGTCTTGCCGTAGGACAAGGCCAGGCGGTTCTTGCCCAGTTTGTAGGAGCCCTGCAGCAGGTAGCCGTCGCTGTCGACGTTGCGCAGGGTCGGCTCGCCGGCATTGTTGGTGAAAAACGGGTTGATGCCCTTGGCCTGGAAACCCGACCCGGTGAGGGACAAGCCGCCCATCTTCGCCTGCACGCCATAACCGACACCCTTGGAGGTGACGGTCTCGACCGTGGAATCGGTGTTGTCCGAAGTCTGGTAGCTGCCGTTGACCCAGCTGTAGATCTTTGCCCCGGCCAGGTCGAACTGATAGGTGACTTCGCTCTCGGTACGCGGGTTTTCCTGATAGGCCTTGCCCGTCGGGCTGCTGTCGTTGGTGTCCACCGGGTCCATGATGCCGACCGCCACACGCAGACCGTCCATCACCGGGGTGCGATAGGTGATCTGCGAGGTCGGGAACGGATACGGGTAACCGGTGCCAATGTTGCCGAACGACACCCCGCCGCCATCCACCAGCCCCAACGTATCGCTGACCTGACCGTAACCGGCGAGCATTTCGTCGAGCAGGATGTTGGAACGGGCGAACAGCCCGAAGTCTTTGCCGATCAGCACTTCGCCCCACTCCGGGTTGGCCACGGTGCCGAAGAACTGCCGCACATCGATGGCGGTGTCGGTGCCGTTGGTTTGGCTGTCGTTGATGGTGACCCAGAACGAGGCGCGGGCACCGAGCTTGAGATCGTCTACCTGCTTGCCCATGTTGAACCCCAGGTAGTTGGGCAGGAACCCCATTTTGACCCGCGACTGCCGACGGTCGAACTGCTCGCCGGCGCGGTCGACATCGCTGTTCACGTAGAAGGCGTTGATGTAGCCGTCGGTGGAGAACGTGGTCTGGTCCTTGTCGTACAGCATGATATCCGCCTCGGCCAGCGGGCTCAGGCCAAGGGCAGACAGGCTGGCGATAAAGGCAGGCAGAAAACGATGCGTGACGTTCTTATTGTTGTGCATGGCGCGCTCCGAAACGGGGGACTGAGTGTCGGAGGCGATTATCGAAACCTGACCGGCGGCGCCATACGCTGCCTTGGGGGTGGTTTTCAGGTGCTTTGGATTGGCCGGTGGTGCGCGACAACTAAGGCGTACGACCGCTTGTCGGCAGGGCAAGCCACTAAAGTTGTAAAGAACCGCTTTTCGTAGGAGCCGGCTTGCCGGCGAAGGCGCACTTGAAGCCCCCTTCGCCGGCAAGCCGGGCTTCTATAGGTCAAGCGCTCGTTTTTATCAGCATGTACGCGGCGACCACGAAACAGATGCTGGCGAACCCGACCTGCAACGCCCGCGCCGGTACCTGGGCGCAGAGCTTGCGGCCAACGATCATGCCGGCAATGCTGGCGCCGATGAAGGTGGCGCCGACGCTGTCGATGCGCACGCCGGCCTGGAAGGCGCCGATCACGCCGATGGCGGAAATCAGGCTGATCACCATCAGCGAGGTGGCAATGATCCCGCGCATCTGCACATCGGTCAGTTGCTTGAAGGCCGGGACGATCAGAAAGCCGCCACCCACCCCCAGCAACCCCGACACCACTCCCGTCACCGCCCCCAGTGCGGCGAGGGTCGCAGTGCATTTGGCGGTCCAGGAAAAACGCCCGGTCTGTTGATCGAGCATGCAGTTCTTCTGGCCCCAGTTGGCCTGACCGTGATCGCTGGGGCCCTCTTCCTTGCGCTCGCGGCGCAACATCCGCCCGGCCACCACGACCATCAGCAGGCTGAACAGGATCATCAGGATTTTTTCCGGCAACTGATGGGCAAAGTAGATGCCCACCGGCGAAAACACCGCACCCAGCGCGGCGATCAGCAGCGCCGCGCGATACCGCACCAGGCCATGGCGCAAACCGTCGATGGCGCCGACCGCTGCCGCACTGCCCACCGCGAACAACGCCACCGGAGCGGCCTGGGTCATGCTCCAGCCCAACCCCAACACCAGGGCCGGGACCGCAAGGATACCGCCACCGGCGCCAGTCAAGCCGAGCACCAACCCCATCACTACGCCAAACAGACTTGCCAGCAACATAGGGAGTTCTCAGTCGACCCTGGACACATGTGTCAGCCACTCGCGGCCCTTGAGCATACCGTTCCAGTAGAACCACGGCAGCAGTGTCGCCTTCAGCTTGAGCAGGCTGGCGACAAAGCCGATGCCCGCCGTGCCGCCGCCGCCGCCGCCGCCGATGAGCACGATATCTGCACTGATGGATGGGCCCCAGTGTTGATCGTTCATTGCTTGTTCCTTTTGCTGCACGCAAGTTTTCTTCCAGCCGCAATACAAAATTACTGTAGGAGCGAGCTTGCTCCGGGCGGCGTTCCGACGATGGTCGCTAACGATTACGCGTGTTATCTGTATAAACGCGGTGCCATTACGTCCATCGCGAGCAGGCTCGCTCCCACAGGTTCTGAGTGTTGGCTTGCATTCAGGGTTGAACCCAGTTTTTGAGCAACGCCCCGCAATACAGCCCGGAGAGGGTTTTCATCACCTGGATCACTTCGTGACTGGCAAGACCATAAAAAATGTACTTGCCTTCACGACGGGTCGCGACCAATCCCTCATCGCGCAGGATGCCCAACTGCTGGGACAGAGTCGGTTGGCGCACGCCGGTCATTTTCTCCAGCTCGCCTACGTTGCGCTCACCCTGGGTGAGCTGGCACAGGATCAACAGGCGATCTTCATTGGCCAGGGCCTTGAGCAGCGCACACGCCTTGGAGGCCGAGGCGCGCAGTTGGGCGACTTCACATTCGGTCAGACTGGATTGCATTTGCAGGATGCCTTCAATGTCACTTAAGCTGCGAACATTATGTTTTTACATAAAGTGTTGCAACCCATGACTGACTTTTCTACCCCTGCACAGGTTCGTGTCCATGCCCGCGTTGATTGAAGCATTCCTCGACCCCGCCTCCTCGACCTACAGCTACGTGGTCTACGAGGCGGATGGCGGGCAGTGTGCGATTGTCGACCCTGTGCTCGACTACGACGGTGCGGCCGGGCGTACCGCGACCACCCAGGCCGACAAAATCGTCGCCTTCGTCCGAGCCCGCAAACTGCAAGTGCAATGGCTGCTGGAAACCCACGCCCACGCCGATCACCTGTCCGCTGCGCCGTATCTGCGCGGGGAGTTGGGCGGCAAGATCGCCATTGGCGAGTCGATCAGCAAGGTGCAGGACGTGTTCAAGGCGCTGTTCAATCTGGAGCCCGCCTTTCGCGTCGACGGCTCCCAATTCGATCACCTGTTCGCCCCCGACGAATCGTTCATGATTGGCAATCTCAAGGCGACCGCCCTGCACGTGCCCGGTCATACCCCGGCGGACATGGCCTACCTGATCGGCAACGAGGTGATCCTGGTCGGCGACACGCTGTTCATGCCGGACGTGGGCACCGCGCGCTGCGACTTTCCCGGCGGCAATGCCAACCAGATGTACGCCTCGATCCACAAGCTGCTGGCCTTCCCCGCCAGCGTGCGCCTGTACATCTGCCACGATTATCCGCCCGAGGGCCGCTCCTCCCAATGCATGACTACCGTGGGTGAACAGCGCAAAAGCAATATTCACGTACGCGATGGCATCGACGAAAACGCCTTCGTGGAAATGCGCACCCGGCGCGATGCGGGATTGGGGATGCCGACACTGTTGCTGCCGGCGATCCAGGTGAATGTGCGGGCGGGGAATTTGCCGCCGGCCGAAGACAACGGCGTGACCTACCTGAAAATCCCCCTGAACAAACTCTAACCCTGTAGGAGCTGCCGAAGGCTGCGATCTTTTGATMTTCAGCGATCCAACTGTCGCCAGAATCAAAAGATCGCAGCCTTCGGCAGCTCCTACAAAGCGCGATCCTTGATTTTCAGTTACCCAACGTCAGCCCATTCGCCGGCAACGGCAGCGCGGTCTTATAGCGCACCTGCTTGAGCGCAAAGCTCGAGCGGATGTTCGCCACCCCCGGCACCTTGGTCAGAAAGTCCATCATGAAGCGCTCCAGCGACTGGATGGTCGGCACCAGCACCCGGATCAGATAGTCCGGGTCGCCGGCCATCAGGTAGCACTCCATCACCTCGGGGCGATCGGAAATCGCCTCTTCGAAATGCTGCAGCGCCTCCTCCACCTGCTTCTCCAGGCTGACGTGAATGAACACGTTCACGTGCAGCCCCAGCAGGTCGGCATCCAGCAGCGTCACTTGCTCGCGAATCACCCCCAGTTCTTCCATGGCCTTGACCCGGTTGAAACATGGCGTCGGCGACAGGTTCACCGAACGCGCGAGGTCGGCGTTGGTGATGCGTGCGTTCTCCTGAAGGCTGTTGAGAATGCCGATATCGGTACGGTCCAGTTTGCGCATGAGATAAAACCACCTGTTTTTTATGTTTATGCAGGTTTTTTATCTTCAAATGATCTTTAACGCAACGAAACAGAGAGAAATATTCTTCTTGGCCGGGCCTATGATTGTTGTAGGACAAGATTTCTTCTACCGAACGAAATCTGTCAGCTCACTACAAGAAATTCACAAGATCGAGCGTAGAAGCCATGACCCAAGCGTATGAACCGCTGCGTCTGCACGTCCCCGAACCCTCGGGCCGTCCAGGATGCAAAACCGACTTCTCCTACCTGCATCTGACCGATGCCGGCACGGTGCGCAAACCCCCAATCGACGTTGAACCGGCTGACACGGCGGATCTGGCCCGTGGCCTGATCCGCGTGCTCGACGACCAGGGCAATGCCCTCGGTCCATGGGCTGAAAACGTGCCGGTAGAGATCCTGCGCAAGGGCATGCGCGCCATGCTCAAGACGCGGATCTACGACAACCGCATGGTGGTTGCCCAGCGTCAGAAAAAAATGTCGTTCTACATGCAGAGCCTTGGCGAAGAAGCCATCGGCAGCGCCCAGGCCCTGGCCCTGAACATCGACGACATGTGCTTCCCGACCTACCGCCAGCAAAGCATCCTGATGGCCCGCGACGTACCGCTGGTCGACCTGATCTGCCAACTGTTGTCCAACGAGCGCGATCCGCTCAAGGGACGTCAGTTGCCAATCATGTACTCGGTCAAGGAGTCCGGTTTCTTCACCATCTCCGGCAACCTCGCCACCCAGTTCGTGCAAGCCGTGGGCTGGGGCATGGCCTCGGCGATCAAGGGCGACACCAAAATCGCTTCGGCGTGGATCGGCGACGGCGCCACCGCCGAGTCGGACTTCCACACTGCCCTGACGTTCGCCCACGTGTACCGCGCGCCGGTGATCCTCAACGTGGTCAACAACCAGTGGGCGATCTCCACCTTCCAGGCGATTGCCGGTGGTGAAGCCACCACCTTCGCCGGTCGTGGCGTCGGTTGCGGCATTGCCTCCCTGCGGGTCGATGGCAACGATTTCTACGCGGTCTACGCCGCCTCTGCCTGGGCCGCCGAACGCGCCCGCCGCGGCCTCGGTCCTACCATGATCGAATGGGTCACCTACCGCGCCGGTCCGCACTCGACCTCCGATGATCCGTCCAAATACCGTCCCGCCGATGACTGGAGCCACTTCCCGTTGGGTGATCCGATTGCGCGCCTCAAGCAGCACCTGATCAAGACCGGTCACTGGTCCGAAGAGGAACACACCGCGGTCAGCGCCGAACTGGAAGCCCAAGTGATCGCCGCGCAGAAAGAAGCCGAGCAGTACGGCACCCTCGCCGGCGGCCAGATTCCGAGCGCCGCGACCATGTTCGAAGACGTCTACAAAGAGATGCCGGAGCACTTGAAGCGCCAGCGTCAAGAGTTGGGGATCTGACATGAACGATCACAACAACAATATCGAGCTGGAAACCGCCATGACCACGACCACCATGACCATGATCCAGGCCCTGCGCTCGGCCATGGATGTGATGCTTGAACGTGACGACAACGTCGTGGTCTTCGGCCAGGACGTGGGCTACTTCGGCGGCGTGTTCCGCTGCACCGAAGGCCTGCAAGCCAAGTACGGCACCTCCCGGGTGTTCGACGCGCCGATCTCTGAAAGCGGTATCGTCGGCACCGCCGTGGGCATGGGCGCCTACGGCCTGCGCCCGGTGGTGGAGATCCAGTTCGCCGACTACGTGTACCCGGCCTACGATCAGATCATTTCCGAAGCCGCGCGCCTGCGTTATCGCTCGGCTGGCGAATTCACCGCGCCGATGACCCTGCGCATGCCCTGTGGCGGCGGCATCTACGGCGGCCAGACCCACAGCCAGAGCATCGAGGCACTCTTCACTCAGGTATGCGGTCTGCGCACCGTCATGCCGTCCAACCCCTACGACGCCAAAGGCCTGCTGATTGCCTCCATCGAAAACGATGACCCGGTGATCTTCCTGGAGCCGAAACGACTGTACAACGGTCCTTTCGACGGCCACCACGACCGCCCGGTAACCCCGTGGTCGAAACACCCCGCCGCACAGGTTCCGGACGGTTACTACACCGTACCGCTGGACGTTGCCGCTATCGCCCGTCCGGGCAAGGACGTCACCGTACTGACCTACGGCACCACCGTCTACGTGTCGCAAGTGGCCGCTGAAGAAAGCGGCGTGGATGCCGAAGTCATCGACCTGCGCAGCCTGTGGCCGCTGGACCTCGAAACCATCACCAAATCGGTGAAGAAAACCGGGCGCTGCGTGATCGTTCACGAAGCCACCCGCACTTGCGGCTTCGGCGCCGAACTGACGGCGCTGGTGCAAGAGCACTGCTTCCACCACCTGGAAGCGCCGATCGAACGCGTCACCGGTTGGGACACTCCCTACCCGCACGCGCAAGAGTGGGCGTATTTCCCAGGCCCGTCCCGAGTGGGCGCGGCGTTGAAACGGGTCATGGAGGTCTGAATGGGCACGCACGTTATTAAAATGCCGGACATTGGTGAAGGCATTGCAGAAGTTGAATTGTCGGTATGGCACGTCAAGGTCGGTGACATGGTCGTCGAAGATCAGGTACTGGCCGATGTCATGACCGATAAGGCGATGGTCGATATCCCGTCGCCGGTGCATGGCAAGGTGATTGCCCTCGGTGGCCAGCCGGGCGAAGTCATGGCGGTCGGCAGTGTGCTGATCAGCATTGAAGTCGAAGGCGCGGGCAACGTTAAGGAGTCGGTGCAACCGGCTCCCGTTAAAGAAGCCCCGGTGGCCGCAGCTAAAGTAGAAGCCGTGGTTGAAAGCAAACCGGTCGCTGCCCCAGCGCCGAAAGCTGCCGTTTGCCAGGGCCCGATGGTCGCTCGCGAAGCCGATGAGCGTCCGCTGGCCTCCCCGGCCGTGCGCAAGCATGCGCTGGACCTGGGCATTCAGCTGCGCCTGGTGCGTGGCACCGGCCCGGCCGGTCGCGTACTGCACGAAGATCTCGACGCCTACCTGGCTCAGGGTCAATCGACCGCCTCGGCACCGGTGGCGGCTGCTTACGCCCAACGTACCGATGAACAGCAGATCCCGGTGATCGGCATGCGCCGCAAGATCGCCCAGCGCATGCAGGACGCCACCCAGCGTGCCGCCCACTTCAGTTATGTCGAAGAAATCGACGTCACGGCTGTGGAAGAGTTGCGCGCGCACCTCAACGAAAAACACGGCGTGACCCGCGGCAAGCTGACCTTGCTGCCGTTCCTGGTCCGCGCCATGGTCGTCGCCCTGCGTGACTTCCCGCAGATCAATGCCCGCTACGACGACGAAGCCCAGGTCATCACCCGCCTCGGCGCGGTGCATGTGGGCGTCGCGACCCAGAGCGACGTTGGCCTGATGGTGCCGGTGGTGCGTCACGCCGAAGCCCGCAGCCTGTGGGACAGCGCAGCGGAAATCGCTCGCCTGGCCAACGCCGCACGCAACGGCAAGGCCAGCCGCGACGAGTTGTCCGGTTCGACCATCACCCTGACCAGCCTTGGCGCCTTGGGCGGCATCGTCAGCACGCCGGTGCTGAACCTGCCGGAAGTGGCGATTGTCGGCGTGAACAAGATCGTCGAACGGCCAATGGTGATCAAAGGCCAGATCGTGATCCGCAAGATGATGAACCTCTCCAGCTCCTTCGATCACCGCGTGGTCGACGGCATGGACGCGGCGCTCTTCATCCAGGCCATTCGCGGCTTGCTCGAACAACCCGCCACTCTGTTTGTGGAGTAACGAATGCAGACTTTGAACACCACGCTGCTGATCATCGGCGGCGGCCCCGGCGGTTACGTAACAGCGATCCGTGCCGGCCAGCTGGGCATTCCGACCATTCTGGTGGAAGGCCAATCCCTGGGCGGCACCTGCCTGAACATCGGCTGCATTCCGTCCAAGGCACTGATTCATGTTGCCGAGCAGTTCCACCAGACCCGGCACCACAACCAGCACTCGGCGCTGGGCATCAGCGTCTCGGCGCCGACCCTGGACATCACCAAGAGCGTCGAGTGGAAGGACGGCATCGTCGATCGCCTGACCACTGGCGTTGCGGCGCTGCTGAAAAAGAACAAGGTCCAGGTTGTTCAAGGCTGGGCCAAGGTCATCGACGGCAAGACCGTTGAAGTCGGCGACACGCGTATCCAGTGCGAGCACCTGGTGCTGGCCACCGGTTCGAAAAGCGTGAACCTGCCGATGCTGCCGATTGGCGGGCCGATCATCTCGTCCACCGAAGCCCTGGCGCCAACCTCCGTGCCCAAGCGCTTGATCGTGGTCGGCGGCGGTTACATCGGTCTGGAGCTGGGCATTGCCTATCGCAAGCTCGGCGCCGAAGTCAGCGTGGTGGAAGCGCAGGAGCGCATCCTGCCGGCCTACGACGCCGAATTGACTCAACCGGTGCACGACGAACTGAAAAAACTCGGCGTAAAGCTTTACTTGAAACATAGCGTTCAAGGTTTTGATTCTTCTAACAATACCTTGCAAGTACTGGAACCAGGCGGCGAGACCCTGAACCTGGAAACCGATCAGGTGCTGGTGGCCGTCGGTCGCAAGCCGAACACCCAGGGCTGGAACCTCGAAGCGCTGAACCTGGACATGAACGGTTCGTCGATCAAGATCGACCACCGCTGCCAGACCAGCATGCGCAACGTGTATGCCATCGGTGACCTGAGCGGCGAACCGATGCTCGCGCACCGGGCCATGGCCCAGGGCGAGATGGTCGCCGAGCTGATCAGCGGCAAGACCCGCGAGTTCAACCCGACCGCCATCGCCGCCGTGTGCTTCACCGACCCGGAACTGGTGGTAGTCGGCAAGACCCCGGACGAAGCCAAGGCCGCGGGCCTGGACTGCATCGTGTCGAACTTCCCGTTCGCCGCCAATGGCCGGGCGATGACCCTGGAGTCGAAAAGCGGCTTCGTGCGCGTGGTTGCCCGTCGCGACAATCATGTGATTGTCGGCTGGCAGGCGGTGGGCGTCGGCGTATCGGAGTTGTCCACGGCGTTTGCCCAGAGCCTGGAGATGGGCGCGCGGCTGGAAGACATCGGCGGCACCATCCATGCGCATCCGACGCTGGGTGAGGCGGTGCAGGAAGCGGCGTTGCGGGCGTTGGGGCATGCGTTGCACCTGTAAAGATCAAAAGATCGCAGCCTGCGGCAGCTCCTACAGGTGGCCGCCGATCCCGTAGGAGCTGCCGCAGGCTGCGATCTTTTCGACGATAGACCGGGAAGTCTAATAAGCAGGCTAATAAATCTGCTTCTCCCCCTATCGTCCGGGCTGCGATTTAGCCCAAGAATGAAGTATTGTTGTCCCCATCCAAAAAACGTCAGAAGCCTTGAACCGTTTCGGCGGTTGTTAAGAGATAGAGGGTGTCATGGGTAACGAAAGCATTAATTGGGACAAGCTGGGTTTTGACTACATCAAGACCGACAAGCGCTATCTGTCGTACTTTCGCAATGGCGAGTGGGACAAAGGCACCCTGACCGAAGATAACGTGCTGCACATCAGCGAAGGCTCCACTGCCCTTCACTATGGCCAGCAATGCTTCGAAGGCATGAAGGCCTACCGTTGCAAGGATGGTTCGATCAACCTGTTCCGCCCGGACCAGAACGCCCTGCGCATGCAGCGCAGCTGCGCCCGCCTGCTGATGCCGCAGGTGGACACCGAGCAATTCATCGAAGCCTGTAAAGCAGTGGTCCGCGCCAACGAGCGTTTCATTCCGCCGTACGGCACCGGCGGCGCGCTGTACCTGCGCCCGTTCGTGATCGGTGTGGGTGACAACATCGGCGTGCGTACCGCCCCCGAGTTCATCTTCTCGATCTTCTGCATCCCGGTCGGCGCCTACTTCAAGGGCGGCCTGACCCCGCACAACTTCCTGATCTCCAGCTACGACCGTGCCGCGCCACAAGGCACCGGTGCCGCCAAGGTCGGTGGCAACTACGCCGCCAGCCTGATGCCGGGTTCCCAGGCCAAGAAAGCGCATTTCGCCGACTGCATCTACCTGGATCCGCTGACCCATACCAAGATCGAGGAAGTCGGTTCGGCCAACTTCTTCGGGATCACCCACGACAACAAGTTCGTGACCCCGAACTCGCCATCGGTACTGCCGGGCATCACCCGTCTGTCGCTGATCGAACTGGCCCGGTCCCGCCTGGGTCTGGATGTGGTCGAAGGCGACGTGTTCATCGACAAACTGTCGGACTTCAAGGAAGCCGGCGCTTGCGGCACCGCTGCAGTGATCACGCCAATTGGCGGCATCAACTACAACGACCACCTGCACGTGTTCCACAGCGAAACTGAAGTCGGCCCGATCACCCAGAAGCTCTACAAAGAGCTGACCGGCGTGCAAACCGGCGACATCGAAGCGCCAGCGGGCTGGATCGTCAAGGTTTGATCTGACGCCAGACGCACAAAAGCCCCCCATCGGGTGACCGGTGGGGGGCTAATGAGATGGTCACCCCCACACCCTGCGAGGGCTACGCTTTCGCAGGGTGTTTTGTTTTCGGAGGCCATCATCATGATCCAGTCAGCACTGATCGGTATCGATCTCGGCAAACATAATTTCCACCTTCACGGCCAGGATAAATCAGGCCGCGAGGTGTTTCGCAAGAAGCTCTCTCGGGCGCAGATGATGCAGCTTTTCGGCAACGTGCCGAGTTGTATCGTGGTGATGGAAGCCTGTGCGGGG
>NZ_JBFUHR010000038.1:0-25265 GCF_056402295.1 Pseudomonas sp. P4_B3 | reverse complement strand
GGCACTCAGGGTGTAGCCCGAGAGCGAGGTCCAGACCGTGTCGTTACCGGCACCGGCGAGCTCGGTCACCACGTCCCCAAGGTCGGTGACTTCGTAGACATCGTCGCCCACACCGCCGGCCATCGTGTCGGCACCCGTACCCCCGATGAGAATGTCATTGCCCGCGTCACCATTGAGGATGTCGTTGCCGCCCAAGCCGCTCAGGATGTCGTTGCCAGCACCTCCGCTGGCAATGTCGTCGAATGCCGTGCCGGTCCATATGTCGACACCGGCGGTACCGACAAACAGAGTACCGGCGGCCACCGGGGCCGTAGCGTCGGACGCAATGCTTTCGGCCGTACCGAAGTCATCCACGTAACTGACCACCACGCGCACCTGATCGCCGACCTGAGTCTGGCCAAGCGTGAACGTGCTAGCGGTGGCTCCGGCGATGTCGACGAAGGTGACCCCATTGGTCTCCTGCCACTGGAAGGTGAACTGCGGATTGCTGAGGCCATCGACGTCGACGATGCTCGACGGGTCGGCGGTCAACACCTCGTTCAGAAACGCAAGCCCGAGGATGGTCGGCCCTGCGGTCGCTACGCTGTTCCCCGCAGAATCGACGATCTCCAGCGTACCCTGGGCATCCTGATACACCGCCCGAACGCGGAGGTTCAGACCGGCGACATCGTCCGCCACCAGATAGGTGGCGCCGGTTGCCCGCGATACCTCGCCAGCGGCGAAAAAGGTGATGTCTTCAAAGACACCCGAGCCCGCAACGTTTTCGACCTGCCAGTAGTAAGCCACCGGACCGGTAACCGCGCCGGTCGGATTGGCCGCACTCACACTGTCCGCGTCGCGTATCGACTGATCGCTGACGCGCAGCAGTTGGCCGGCGACAGGCGCATCGGTACGCGCACCGGTGGTGGCATCGAGGATCGCCAGACGCCCCACAGGACCGCTGTTCAATGCGGTGCCGACGCCGGACGCCTGCGCCTGGTCTGCGAACTGCAGACGCTCGATGCCCGTCAGGCGATCGACGCCATCACGCCCGGCCACCAGGTCGGTCACGATGACGGCGTTGCCATCGACAGCGACGCTGTACTCCGACGCATTACCGGAGAACACCGCGGTGTCGAAGCTGTCAGTGCCGGTCAGAATCTCCCGCACGATGACCAGCTGGCCCGGATTGTAAGTACCGTTCAGCATTGCCTGAACCATCGGCGCCATGCTGTCGAACGTGGCGATTTCCGCGCCAGTGCCATCAGCGTTTGCCCGTACGCTGATGCGTACGTTCAGCCACTTGTCACCATCGATGATGTCGTCACCACCGCGGCCTTCGATGAGGTCGCTGCCGCTACCACCGAGGATGATGTTGCCGCCGTCGAAGAACGTCGCTCCGACTGGCAGCAGCCCCGCCAGACCGTTGATCAGGCTGATGTTGGTCAGCACACTGCCGGTTGCACCCGCGGTGGGTAGCGATGTCGCATCTTCGTTATCACCGCGCAGAAAGTCACCGTGGGACGAACCCGACAGGCCTTCCATGATGTCGAAACGCACCAGCGCCGAGGCTCCCGAACCCGGCATCGGTGGCACATCGAAGAAGCGGTCGCTGTAATCGATGGTCACGCCCTGGGCGAGATCCTTGAAGGTTGCCCAGTCATAGCCGGAGCCGCCGATATAGCGGTCACCCATGCCGAGACTGCCGACCATGATGTCGTCGCCGCCTTCGGCGTTGAACTTGTCGTTCTCGTTGCCGCCGACGAATACATCGTTGCCGATTACCGGATCGTTGCCGAGCGGATCGAAGTTGTCGCCAGGCGCACCGTCCGAGGTACCCTTCTCGATCCAGTCGTCGCCTTCGTTACCCATGTCCTGTTCGTTGGCTTTGCTGCCCAGGATGAAGTCGTTACCCTGGCCACCAATGGCCTCGGAGGCGTCCTCACCGGTCACGATGAAGTCGCTGCCGAACCCGCCAATGATCAGGTTGATGCCGTTGCCTCCGTGCAGCACGTCGTTGCCGTCGCCACCCTGGATGTTATCGTCGCCACCGGTGTCGGTGATGATGTCGTCACCGGCACCACCGCGCAGTTGGTCGTTGCCGTCACCGCCGTCGATGCGATCGTTGCCGCCATCCCCCCAGACTGTGTCATCGCCTTCACTGGAGATGAGGATGTCTGCGTTGTCTGTGCCACCCAGCACGATGTGCTCGGCACCGTTGTAGCGGATGTAGTTGGTGTCCGCCCCCACGGTCAGCGGGTTGTCGCGGAACACCACCTGCTCGCCGTTCGGGCCGAGCGGATCGAGGGCTAGCAGGCCTTCGTTGAATTGCTTGCCCGGGTCCACTTCCAGATAGAACCCCGGGTCCGAGAACACCAGGCCCGGCAAGTGCGTGGCCGAGGTGTTGGCCATGATCAGCTTGGCGAACGAGTTGCTTTCAAGTTCGGCATTCATCGACAGGCCAGAGGTACGCTCCAGGTAGTAGAAGCGGTCGCCGTCCTGCAGTTTTTCCAGCTGGTTCTCGAACACGAAGTTGAAGGTCGAGCCGAGCATGCCGCCGAACGGGGTTTTCTGTTCGGCCAGGCCGCCGATCCACAGGTCGATGGCATCGACGCCAGTGACCGTCACACCCTTCAGATCGTCGGCAGTGCCCACCACGCCATCCGTGCCGGCCAGCGTTACGTTGGCATAGGCACCGGTGCTGTTGAGGAAGTCCAGGCGGTCAGCCGGCGCCCCCACACCACCGAAGACCAGCGCCAGGGCTGCAGCGCGTTTGCCGTCCATCGTGGTCGCCGCCGTGATCGTGTCATGCGTGCCATAGGCCGCGATGAAGTTGATCAACGACTCCGGATGTTTGAGGTACTGCACCAGATCGACCCAGCTGGTGTACGGCTTGAGTTGGGTATCACCGGTTTGGCTGTAGATGTCGCGGCGGATCGCATTGAGTGAGGGAATCCCCACATCGCGGCCACGGGCGATGTTGAGCGCCGGCAGGTCGAGCGGCAGGCCGAGCAGGTTATTGCGCAGCGCCTCGGTGACGAACTCGTCGATTTCGTTACCGGTTTGCCGAGTCACCCCACGTATGATCGCGCTGGTCGCATCCTCTGGCGATACGCCACTGGCGGCGTACGCCAACGGGTTGAGGAACGCCGCGATCAAGCCCATTTGCTGATCGGGATTAGCGCTGGCCGGATCGCCTATCACGTTGAAGTCGATGTCGTAGCGATCGACGGTCTCGGTCAGCATCGAGTGGCCAAACCGATACACGGTGTGGGCGAACTCGGCGACGATCGAGGCATCGAGGTCGACGTCGTAGACCTGGGTCGGTGCGAAGAACAGGTCGACTCGGGGCTGGATGGTCCGCGCAAACTCCTCGAACACCAGATGCTGATACTGCATTTCGGTGCCGAACTTGGCAGCCTGGAACAAGCGCTCGCCATTCCACAGCAGCGCATCGAACTCGGCCTGGGTGGTTGGCAATGCGGCCACCGGAGTGAGCAGCCACTCGTTGAGGAAGGCCACGTCACCCGAATCGAGCACAGTGTCCTTGGTCTGCGCAACCAGCCGGTTGTGCTCGGAGTGGAAGATCGCATGCACCGCGGTCAGGCCGATGTTCTCGTTGACCCGGCCGTCGCCGGCAATGTAGTGAGCGTCGAGCAGTTCGTTGTCATAGGTCAGGTTGTTGCCGCCCGCGTCAACGGGCTGCGCATTACCGACAGCGGTGTCGGCATCCGCCTGCAGAACCCCACCGACGATTACCGGCGCGGCATTGTGGTTAATGTCGACGAGGAACTGGTGACCGGTGCGCACAGCATTGGTCAGGTCAAGGGGGGCAGTCGGATCGCCTTCGACAAGGACGTCATCAGCCGTGCCACCAAGACCGTCAACACCCTTCATCACGACCATCGGGAAGCCGTTCGGCCCCTTGATGAAATTGCCATAGGCGTCAGTCGCCAATAGCGGGGCATTATCGACATCGGCATCGGTAAGGTTGATACCCAGGATGTCGCGGGCCTGTGCCTTGACCACTTTCCAGGTCGCCATGCCACCGATTTCGACGTCGTCCGCGGTACCAAACGTGCCATCCACACCCAGATCACGGTTGGTGATCAGCCTGCCGGTCGCTACGGGGCCGTTGTCGGTCATTTGATAAGCGCGCAGGAACACCTGATGCGACGGGTGCGAGCTATAGGTCTGGTTCTGGTCCACGAACGGCGTGGTGGTATTGGTTTGCTCATGGATGTCGTCGGCCGTGCCGAGAATGCCATCCGCCCCTGGCAGGTTGGTCGCGCGGGTCAGCACCATGAAGTTCGTCGGACTACCTGGCACAAACAGCGGATCATCCGGTTGCAGCGGGATGAAGACGGTGCCCGAACCACCTTTGGTCACCAGGTCCAGACCATGATCGAAGAACTGCCCGAAGAAGGTCATCCAGGCGTTGAACGGCGCGGTCAATCCCGCATCCGCCGCGGTGTTCTCGAACAGGTACACATCGTGGTCGTCGGCGGTACCGAACTGTCCATCCATCCCGGGACTGGCAACAATCTGTACGCCATCCTTGAGCACGTCGTCGTTACCCACCGCGCCGAAGTTGAGCACACCGTCCAGGCCCGGGTCGAAGGCCGTGGCATAGGCCGCCGGGTTGTTCGACGTCTGATCGACGATCAGGTTACTGATGGTGCGCGGCTGCGAGTCAATCACAAGGCCGCTGTTCTGCGCATACGACGTTCCAGCTTCCGCCGGATTGAAGACCGGATCGGTCAAGCGCGGGAAGACGTTATCGGCGGCACCAAACTCGGTGTGGTTGTTGCCATTGAGGTTCATCAGGTTGTTGTTCGACCCGTCGACCGCACGCAGGCCCAACGGCGCGCGGATATTCGGGATCAGCGAGAGGATGTCCTGACCGGCCGCATCAGCCTCGGCAATCTTGATCTGGTCAAGAATGAAGTTGAGGTCGGAGCGGACCATGTGCAGGCCCGCGCCACCCGCGGTGGCATCGACTACAGGTACCGCCGCCGTTGGCGTGACCGGTGCACCGGCAACGATGGCAGCCGTCGGCGTGGAGAACAGGATCTCCGTGGTGCCGTGACCGTCCTGATAGATCGCCTTGACCCGCAACGACAACCCGGCGAGGTCGGGAGAGACCTTGAACGCGGTACCGTCGGCGCTTTGGAACGCCAGGTCGCCAGCCGGCAACAGGATGATGTCCTCGAATACGCCGCTGCCTGGGGTTGCCTCGAACTGCCAGATGTAGGACACCGAGGAGTTGGTGATAAGCCCCTGCGGATTACCCGCCGCGACGTTGTTGGCATCGCGCACCCCGGCGACGCTGACCGTCAGCGTGTCGCCCACCGTTATCGCCCCGCCGTTGCCATCCGTGACGGTAGGACTGCCAACCGGTTGGGCATTCTGCCCCGGCACCAGCACTAGCTGGTCATCGGCGAATTGCAGGCGTTCGATATGCAGCAGGGTATCGGTGCCGTCGCGACCCGCGACGCTATCGATCACGGTATAGACATCGTCCGCCAAAGTGGCCGTGCCGCGGTCGTCAACGGTAACCGTATACTCGGCCTGAAGCCCGGAGAAGATGGCGGTGTCGAAGGCCGCCCCGCCCGTTGAGGTACCGGGCATGATTTCCCGCACAGCCTTGAGTTGACCGGGGTTAAAGGTGCCGTCCAGCATGAGCGGGATCATATCGACCATGCTGTCGAAGGTAGCGATCTCAGGGCCGGTATGGTTGACGTCGCCGGCGGCATAAACGGCAATTCTGACGTTGATCCATTTGTCGCCATCGATCAGATCATCGCCACCGCGGCCTTCGATCAGGTCGCTGCCATTGCCGCCGAGGATGATGTTGCCAGTGGCAAAGCCAGTGACCGGCAATCCGGCATCGGCCAGGAACTGGTCCAGGCCGCGGATCAGCGCGACATTGGTCAGCGCACTGCCCGTGGTACCGCCGTGGTTGATGATAGTGACTGCATCGACATCATCACCTTTGAGCACATCGCCAAAACTCGAACCGGACAAGCCTTCGACCTCGGCAAAACGGTCAAGAATCGAGGCAGGCGAGGCGCCGACCGGATTGAACACGCCGGCATTCTGGTTGGGTGCATTGCCGTGTGGCTGCGCCAGTGCGGCCAGGCTCAGGTCAACGGTCACGCCAACCTTGTCATTCTTGTAGGTGACCCAGTCGAAGCCGGACATGCCGTCCATCTTGTCCTGGGCATCGCTGCCGACGAAGATGTCGTCGCCACCCTCGCCGATCATTTCGTCGAAACCGCCACCACCGACAAAGATGTCGTTGCCGATCACATCGTCATTGAGCAACGGCGAGAAGTTATCGCCAGGCGCACCGTCCTGGGTGCCCTTCTCGATCCAGTCATCACCTTCGTTGCCGGTCGGTGGCAGGTTGGTCTTGGCGCCGAGGATGAAGTCATCACCCTGACCGCCGAAGGTGGTGCTGATGTCTTCGGTGGTGATGATGAAGTCCTGACCATCGCCACCCAGGATCAGGTTGCCTGCGGCAAGCATGCTGCCAACCACGATCACATCGTTACCGGCATTGCCTTCCAGACGGTTGTCGCCGAACGAGTCGCTGATGATGTCATCGCCCGCGCCGCCCAGTACCGCATCGTTCCCGGCACCGCCTTCGAGGCGGTCGTTGCCGGCGTCGCCGTAAAGGGTGTCATCGCCGTCACCGGAAATGATGATGTCATTGCCGGCGGTGCCGCCCATGACGATATGGTCTTCACCGGTGTAATGCAGATAATTGGTGTCCGGCCCCACGGTGTCGGGGTTGTCGCGAATCACCAGCGGCACGACTTCCACGCCGTTGATCATGATGCCGCCCGTCGGATCGGCACGGCTGTCCACGCCCAGGCCGGTGAACTGGGCGGCCTGATTCACTTCGAGGGTGAACGTCGGCGTCAGGAACACAGTGTTCGCCAGGTGGGTGACATCGGTGTTGAGCATGATCAGCTTGGCAAAGGAGTTGTTCTCCAGTTCAGTGCCGAAGTTCAGGCCCGCGGTACGCGACAGGTAGTAGAAGCGGTCGCCGTTCTGCAACGCCTCCATCTGGGTTTCAAACACGAAGTTGAACGTCGAGCCGAGCATGCCGCCGAACGGCATCTTCTGTTCGGCGAGGCCACCGACCCAGAAGTCGATGTCGTCGACGCCCGTGATCGTCACGCCCGTCAGGTCATCTGCAGTACCCAGTACCCCATCTTTACCGGCCGTCGTTACGTTGGCATAGGCACCGGTGCTATTAAGGAAGTCCAGGCGGTCAGCCGGCGAACCTGCACCACCGAGTACCAGCGCCAGGGCTGCAGCGCGTTTGTCTGCCAGCGTGGTCGCCGCCGTGATCGAGGAATGCGTACCAAAGGCCGCAATGAAGTTGACCAGCGACTCGGGGTGTTTGAGGCTGTCCGCCAGGTCAGCCCAACTGATGTATGGCTTGAGTTGGCTGTCACCGGTTGATGCATAGAACTCACGCCGCGCCTCATTCAAGGTGGGGATGCCAGTGTCGCGACCACGCGCCAGGTTCAGGGCCGGCAAATCGAGCGGCAGACCGAGCAGGTTGTTGCGCAACGCTTCGGTGACGAACTCATCGATCTCGTTGCCGACCTGGCGGGTCACACCGCGAACGATCGCCCCAGCCGCCTGGTCCGCAGTCACCCCGCTGCTGGCGAACGCCAGCGGGTTGAGGAAGGCCGCAATCAGACCCAGTTGCGAGTCCGGGTTGGCCGGGTTGGTGAGGAGCGGATTGAACGCGGGGTCGAAGCGATCGACGGTCTCGGTCAACATCGAGTGACCGAAGCGGTACACCACGTGGGCGAACTCGGCGAGGATTGCCGGGTTGATCGAGGTGTCATAGCCATTGGGCGCAAGGAATCCGTCGATCTGCGGCTGAATGGTCCGCGCGAACTCCTCGAACACCAGGTGCTGGTACTGCATTTCGGTGCCGAACTTGGCGGCCTGGAACAGGCGTTCGCCGTCCCACACCAACGCTGCAATCTCGGCGGGTGTAGTCGGAATCGCGGCCACGTCGACTGCCAGCCACTCATTGAGGAAGGCCAGGTCGCCGGCGGCTATGAGGGTGTCCTTGGTTTGCTGGACCAGGCGGTTGTGCTCGGAGTGGAACACATGGTGCACGGTGGTCAGGCCAATGTTCTCGTTGACCCGGCCGTCGCCGGCAATGTAGTGGGCGTCGAGCAGTTCGTTGTCATAGGTCAGGTTGTTGCCGCCCGGACCAACGGGCTGCGCATTGCCGACAGCGATGTCGGCATCCGCCTGCAGAACCCCACCGACGACTACCGGTGCGGCATTGTGGGCGATGTCGTCGAGGAAGCCATGCCCGGTGCTCACGGCGCTGGCCAGACTGATGGGCGCTGCCCGGTTGCCTTCGACCAGTTGAGTGACGTCATCCGCCGTCCCGGCGATGCCGTCAGCACCGTTGCTGATGCGAATCACCACCTGCGGCATGCCGTTCGGCCCGCGGATGAAGTTGCCGTAAGCATCGGTCGCCAGCAGCGGTACGTTGTGTACATCGGCGTCGGTCAGGTTGATGCCGAGAATGTCACGGGCCTGCGCCTTGACCACCTTCCAGGTCGCCATGCCGCCATTTTCGCCGTTGCCGTCGTCGGCAGTGCCGAACAAGCCATCGGCGCCGAGATCGCGGTTGGTAATCAAGCGCCCTGTCGCAACAGGATCGCCGTCCGCATTGAGCACGTACTCGCGCAGGAACACCTGATGCGAAGGGTGCGAGCTGTAGGTCTGGCTCTGGTCGACGAAAGGCGAGGTGGTGTTGGGCTGGCCATCATCGGCAGTGCCAAGTACTCCGTCTGCGCCGGCGGTACGCACCGCACGTGGCAGCACCATGAAGTTGGTCGGGCTGCCCGCTACGAACAACGGATCGTCCGGTTGCAGCGGAATAAACACGAAGTCGGTAGCGCTCTTGGTGACCAGGTCGAGACCGTGGTCGAAGAACTGGCCGAAGAAGGTCATCCACGAGTTGAAGCTGGCGGTCAGGCCGACGTCCGGCGACACGTTGGGCATGAAGAACACGTCCTTGTCATCGGCCGTGCCGAACACGCCATCCAGCCCGGGGCTGGTGACTATCTGTACGCCTTCCTTGAGGACGTCGTCATTACCCGCACCCACCACGCCGAAGTTGAGCACACCGTCCAGGCCCGGGTCGAACGCTGCGGCATAGGCCGCCGGGTTATTGGCGGTCTGGTCGACGATCAGGTTACTGATGATCCGTGGTTGCGGATCGGTCACCGACCCTGTCCCGGCGTATGCATCCAGAAACGAGGGATCGAGCAGGCGCGGGAAGGCATTGTCCGCGGTGCCAAACTCACTCTGGCCGGTGACCAGGTTGTTGAAGCTGCCATCGACGGTACGCAGGCCGAATGGCACCTGAGTGTTGGGAAGCAAATCAATGAGGCCGGTGCCGTCGGCATTCGCTTCTGCGATAAAGATTTGCTTGAGGATGAACTCCAGGTCCGACTTGTTGAAATTGGCCATTTTGGATTGCCCTCGATCTATTTGGGTAAAGGCACGGGACGAGAAAATCCTCCCGCGCCAAGTCAAGTGCTGGCTTGCGCAGTTTGTTGGTTATGTTTTTTTGCAAGAGCTCTGGCGTTACCCGGGACCCGGGATACACGCCTGGAATTCGCGAAATGAATTGCTCGCCGGGCGATCAGGCAGAGCGGATTCGAGCCCTGGGCGGGCCATGGAATCTGGAAGTGAAGGCGAACGTCCTGGACAGCCCCTTCCCTCTGCAAAAGCACGAAATGATCGACATAATTCTGCTCCTCTCAGGAGAATCACCGCGCCTTGCGTTGCCAAAGCGATGGCAAGCTTCAGGCGGGCGGGTCCCCCGATAACTAAGACTAAAGTTCCATAGCAAATCTTTGTCAATTTTACGTCGATAAAACAGACGATCGGTGTTAGGACTCTCAACTATCTGTTTTTAAAAGACATATAGGAAGTTGAGTGCAGGTATAGAGCGAAATGTTATTTCTAGCCGCTGTTTCAGGCGGTGATTGAGGATGAGATTCGAAACAGCAGCGAAATGCTGGCTGGTGGACAAAACGCATCAGGCGAACAGCTGGAGCAATGTTTACGCAACTACCTGAGTACCTTTCATGTCCTTCATCCAGAAGAAGGCTGTGTCCTTCCAGCCTTGGGTGGAAAGATTGCGCGCGCCGAACCGGAGGTACGGGTGGCCGTCGAAAAAGGCCTGAAGCAAATACAGAAAGCCTGGGCCGATCGTCTCCGTAGCCCTGATGCGGCATGGGCCGTCATCGCTCAATGTGTGGGAGCGCTAGTCCTGTCCCGAGCAGTCGAGAAAGAACGAACTCGCAAGGAAATCATTGCTTCGACCCGCGAAGCTATTGAAAAGAGCTATTTCACGCCGGAAAAATAGAAAAACGTCTCCGATTATGCGAGAGCAGCTCGCAACGCCATGATCATCGCTATCGCTGCAAAACCCTGGTCGATTCAGCCCTCCCTGAATACCCACACCGAATGCATTCATGAGGCGATTGAGTGGAAGGAGAAAGAGAGGGCATCCATTGCCCTCCCCTCTACTGTTCCGCCCTCCTGCGACGGTACTGACCAGGACCTCAGACGACCAGAATGAAGTCCGTCTGATCAACGGCCGCGCTGTTGACACCCACAAGGCGGATGGAGTCCGCTCCGATCCCGACCACGGTGTCTGCCCCGTCAGCCGTTATGCTCACGTTGGTCGCGAACACCGCGCTAGTGACCCCCATCCCCGTGATATCGAGCAAGTCCTGCCCTGCAGCCGGGTTGGCTCCGAAGTTCAGGATCGTATCGTTGCCGAAGCCTGGGGCAAACGCGAAGATATCGTTGCCGGCGACGCCGCCACTCATCACGTCGTTACCTGCGCCACCGACGAGGACGTCATTACCCGCCCCCCCCACGATCACGTTGTCGAGCGCGTTGCCGGTGCCCGCAAAGTTGCCGCTGCCGCCGAAAAACAGGTTTTCGACGTTGGCACCCAGGACGTAGCTCCCGAGCGAGGTCCAAACCGTGTCAATACCCTCACCGCCAAGCTCGCTCACCACGTCCCCAAGCTCGGTGACTTCGTAGACATCGTTGCCGACACCGCCGGTCATCGTGTCGGCACCTGCGCCACCGATGATGAGGTCGTTACCTGCGGCACTGACGAGGATGTCATTACCCGCCCCCCCCACGATCACGTTGTCGAGCACGTTGCCGGTGCCCGCAAAGTCGCCGCTGCCGCCGAAAAACAGGTTTTCGACGTTGGCACCCAGGACGTAGCTCCCGAGCGAGGTCCAGACCGTGTCAATACCCTCACCGCCAAGCTCGCTCACCACGTCCCCAAGCTCGGTGGCTTCGTAGACATCGTTGCCGACACCGCCGGCCATCGTGTCGGCACCTGCGCCACCGATGATGAGGTCGTTACCTGCGTYACCGACGAGGACGTCATTACCCGCCCCCCCCACGATCACGTTGTCGAGCGCGTTGCCGGTGCCCGCAAAGTCGCCGCTGCCGCCGAAAAACAGATTTTCGACGTTGGCACCCAGGACGTAGCTCCCGAGCGAGGTCCAGACCGTGTCGCTGCCGCCACCGGCGAGCTCGCTCACCACGTCCCCAAGCTCGGTGACTTCGTAGACATCGTTGCCGCCACCGCCGRCCATCGTGTCGGCACCTGCGCCACCGATCAGGACGTCGTTACCCGCACCGCCCACGAGYRTGTTGTCGAGCGCGTTRCCGSTRCCCGCAAAGTCGCCGCTGCCGCCGAAAAACAGATTTTCGACGTTGGCACTCAGSGTGTAGCCCGAGAGCGAGGTCCAGACCGTGTCGTTACCGGCACCGGCGAGCTCGGTCACCACGTCCCCAAGGTCGGTGACTTCGTAGACATCGTCGCCCACACCGCCGGCCATCGTGTCGGCACCCGTACCCCCGATGAGAATGTCATTGCCCGCGTCACCATTGAGGATGTCGTTGCCGCCCAAGCCGCTCAGGATGTCGTTGCCATCACCTCCGCTGGCCAGGTCGTCGCCTATTGTGCCGGTGAATATGTCGGCACCGGCGGTACCGACAAACAGTTCGCCGACCACTGTCGTTGCGGCAGAAGTGACCCGCTCAAGTGTGCCGAGGTCATCGACGTAACTCGCGACGACCCGCAGTTGCAGACCGGTCTGCGCCTGGCTGGGCGTGAAGGTCGTGCCCGTCTCGCCGGCGATGTCGGTAAAGAGCGCACCGCTCCCCACCTGCCACTGATGGGTAATCACCGAGGTCGTGGTCCCGTTGGCGTCGGTGAATGCATCCGTGGCGGTCAAGGCTGAGCCTGGCGTCGGGGTCGTATCGCTGATCAGCACCGTTCCGACCGGCAGGACATTGACGGTGCCGGTACCGGCCGGCGTGATCGCTGCGGTCGGCGCCGAGAACACCTCCTCCAGCACGCCATTGGCGTCCTTGTAGACCGCCCTGACGCGCAGAGCCAGTCCGGCTGCCACGACGAGTTCCGGGATAGCCGGCACGGCGCCAATGAGGGTCGCCGGTGGTGCGATCCTGAGTTCCGAGCCCACTGTGGCGGTCGTACCCTCCGCGCGCGAGACCTCTCCGGCGGCAAAGAAGGTGATGTCTTCGAAGACGCCCGAGCCCGGGCGCGCTTCGAACTGCCAGAAGAAACTCATGGGGCTGGTGATCGCGCCGCCGGTCGCGGTGTTGTCGGCATCCGTGATGCCGGCCGCCGATACCGTCAGCGTCTGGCCGACGGCGGGCGTAGGATCGTCGATCGTCAGCGAACCGACTGGCGCCGAGTTCAAACCGCCGAGCACGAGCGCCTGATCGGCGAACTGCAACCGCTCGATATTGCTGAGGGTGTCGGTCCCGTCCCTGCCAGCGACACTGTCGATGACCGTAAAGGTGCCGTTGACGTTTTCGATCACGGTGTAATCCGCAAAATTGCCGGAGAACAGCGCCGTGTCGAAGTCAGGACCGGGCGCCGTCAGGATTTCACGGACGATCTGGAGCTGGCCGGGGTTGTAGGTGCCGTTCAACATGAGCGGGACCAGTGGCGTCATGTTGTCGAAGGTGGCGATTTCCGGCCCGGTGCCATCGATGTTCTGCCGCACACTGATGCGCACGTTGAGCCACTTGTCGCCGTCGATGATGTCATCGCCGCCACGGCCTTCGATGACGTCGCTGCCGGCGCCACCCAGGACGATATTGCCCCCGTCGAACTTATCGTCGGCTGTGCCGGCGATGCCATCCGCGCCGTTGCCGGCGCTGCCGACCAAGTCCCGCAGGCCGCTGATGAGGTCGAAGTTGGTGAGCACGCTGCCCTTGGCGCCAGCGATGGCGAGCAAGTCGGCAGTGGAGTCATCGCCACTGAGGAAATCGGCATGGGACGATCCCGACAGCCCTTCCACCAGGTCCAACCGGGCAAGGATCGACGCGTTGGAGCCAGGCACCGCCGGTTGATCGAAGAAGCGCAGCCTGGAGTTGAGGCCGATGGTCACGCCGGCCGGATCGTCCTTGAAGGTCGCCCAGTCGTAACCGGAGAACCCGATGAAGCGGTCCGCCTCGCTGGGGCTGCCGATCATGATGTCATCACCGCCCTCCCCGTCGAAGTTGTCCGGTCCGCCATCGCCCATGAAGACGTCGTTGCCATTGATCGGATCGTTGCCGAATGGGTCGAAGTTGTCGCCGGCAACGCCATCGGCGGATCCGCCCTGGATCCAGTCGTCGCCTTCGCCGCCACGCGCGAATTCGTTCGCCTTGCTGCCGAGGATGAAGTCGTTGCCCAGGCCGCCGCTGGTGTCAGCCGCGTCCTCGCCGGTGACGATGAAGTCCTGACCGGCCTGGCCGAGGATCAGGTTGAGGCCGTTGCCGCCCTGGATGACGTCGTTGCCGTCCTCGCCGTGGATGACGTCGTCGCCGCCCATGTCCGTGATGATGTCGTCACCGGTACCGCCAAAGAGTTGGTCGTTGCCGTAGCCGCCATCGATCCGATCGTTACCGGCATCGCCATAGACCGTGTCATCGTCCGAGTCGCCGGCAATGAGGATATCGTTGCCGGGCGTGCCGCCGAGCACGACCGTATCGGCACCGGTGTAGTGCAGGTAGTTGGTATCTGGGCCCACTGTGTTGGGGTTGTCGCGGATCACCAGCGGCGTGAGGAAGTCAGTGCGCGGTGAGCCATTCGGGTGGTCCGACGGTCCAAAAGGATCGGCACTGGCCGGCAGATCGTCGATGGTGCCGACAATGCCGTCGGGACCGGCAATCACACTCGGGTTGTACTGGTTCGCCTGGTTGACCTCCAGAGTGTAGGCCGGCGTCAGGAAAACCCTGGCCGAGAGGTGTGTTGCGTCGGTATTGGCCATCACCAGATTGGCGAACGTGTTGTTCTCCAGTTCGGCGCCAAAGTCCATCGAGGCGGTGCGTTCCAGATAGTAGAAGCGGTCGCCGTCCTGGAGTTTCTCCATCTGGTTCTCGAAGACGAAGTTGAAAGTCGAGCCGAGCATGCCGCCAAAGGGCATCTTCTCCTCGGCCAGCCCACCAACCCAGAAGTCGACGTTGTCCAGACCGGTGATGGTCACGTCGTCTGCGGTGTTCAGAACACCGTCCGCACCCGCGGTGCTGGCCCAGGCTCCCGTGCTGTTGAGGAAGTCGACACGGTCGGCCGGTGCGGTCGCGCCGCCTAACACCAGGTCCGCAGCCGCGGCGCGCTTGTCCGCCAGCGTGATGGCGCTGGTGATGGTCGAGTGCGTGCCGTAGGCGGCGATGAAGTTGATCAGCGATTCCGGATGCTTCATGTGCTGCACGAAATCGGCCCAACTGGTGTAAGGCTTGAGTTCTGCGTCGCCAGTAGGCAGATAGAACTCCCGCCGCGCCGCGTTCAGGGACGGAATGCCGGTATCGCGGCCGCGCGCCAGGTTGATGGCGGGCAGATCGAGCGGCAGACCCAGCAGGTTGTTGCGCAGGGCTTCAGTGACGAACTCGTCGATCTCGTTGCCCACCTGGCGGGTCACGCCGCGCACGATGGCACCGGCCGCCTGTTCCGGAGTGGGGCCGCTGCCCGCGAACTCGAGCGGGTTGAGGAAGGCCTGAATCAGCCCGATATCGCTCGAGGCGAAGTTCGGATCCAGCCGGTCGACCTGCTCCAGCAGCATCGAGTGCCCGAAGCGATAGACGGTGTGCGCGAACTCGGCAACGATGCTCGGATCGATCGCAGTGTCGTACACCTGGCCCGGGGCGAAGAAGGGATCGACCATCGGCTGGATCGTACGCGCGAACTCCTCGAACACCAGGTGCTGGTACTGCATCTCGGTGCCGAACTTCGCGGTCTGGAACAGGCGTTCGCCGTTCCAGTCAAGGGTCGAGGTGTCGGCGGGAACCGCAGTGACGGGCGTCAGCAGCCACTCGTTCAGGAACGACACATCGCCACTTGCCGCTGTCGCGAGGACCACCGCCATGGTGTGATCGACCAGGCGGTTGTGCTCATGGTGGAAGATCGAATGGACGGTGGTCAGGCCGATGTTCTCGTTGACCCGGCCGTCGCCGGCAATGTAGTGCGCGTCCAACAATTCGTTGTCGTAGAAGCCCGGCGCAGGCGTACCGCCAACAACAGTGTCCACATCGGGCAGGAGTGCTGCGCCGGTCACGTCGTCGATCGGAACGGCGGTGTGTGCGATGTCGTTGAGGAAGGCATGGCCGGTGCGCGCGGCGTTGAGCAGGCTGATGGGCGCCGCCGGATTGCCTTCAACGAGCACATCGTCGGCCGTGCCGGCAATGCCGTCCGGGCCCAACATCACCACCTGTGGGAAACCATTCGGACCCTTGATGAAATTGCCGTAGGCGTCGGTCGCCAGCAGTGGCACGTTGTTGAAATCGGCATCGGTGAGATTGATGCCGAGCAGATCATGGGCTTGCGCCTTGACCACCTTCCAGGTGGCCATGCCACCGATCCCGACGTCGTCGGCCGTACCGAACACGCCATCGGCGCCCAGATCACGATTTTCGATCAACTTGCCGGTGGCCACCGGATCGCCCGCTGCGTTGAGCTCATAGGCACGCAGGAACACCTGGTGCGAAGGATGCGAGCTGTAGGTCTGGTTCTGGTCGACAAACGGCGAGGTGGTGTTGGTGTTCTCGTGGATGTCGTCAGCCGTGCCCAGAATGCCATCGGGGCCGGGCTGATTGGTGGCGCGCGTCAGCACCATGAAGTTGGTCGGGCTACCAGGCACGAACAGCGGGTCATCCGGCTGCAGCGGAACGAACACGGTGCCCGAACCGCCCTTGGTGACGAGGTCCAGGCCATGGTCGAAGAACTGACCGAAGAAGGTCATCCATTGGTTGAAGGGCGCGGTCAGGCCCGCGTCGGGGCTCACGTTCGGGTCGAAGAAGGTCTGGAACGTCGTGCCGTCGGTGCGGGTTCCGGTAACCACCTGAGCACCAACTTTCAAGACATCATCAGCGGTGCCGAGGACGCCATCCAGACCGGGATCGAAGGTGGCCGCGACCGCCGCCGGGTTGTTGGCGGTCTGGTCGACGATCAGGTTGCTGATGGTGCGCGGCTGCGAGTCGATCACCAGGCCGCTGGTCTGGGTGTAACTCGTACCGGCGTCGGCCGGGCGGAAGTCCGGCGTGGTCAGACGCGGGAATACGTTATCGGCGGCACCGAACTCGGGATGGAGCAGGTTGTTTTCCGTCCCTTCGACCGTGCGCAAACCGTACGGCACCCGTATGTTCGGGAGCAGCGAGTTCAGGTTCTCACCGGCCGCGTGGTGTTCCGCTATCTTGATCTGGTCAAGAATGAACGCCAGGTCGGATTGCGTGTAACGCACACCGTTGCTGGGGGCAGTGGTCTGCGGATCGATCAGCGAAGGCGCCGCTGCGGGGGCCGGCGCCCCGGCCACTACTGCCGTAGTCGGTGCCGAGAATACCTGCTCGGTCACGCCATGATCGTCCGCATAGATGCCTTTGACACGCACTGCCAGGCCGGCAAGATCCGCCGTCACCGTGAGCGTGGGCGCGTCCGCTCTGGTAAATCCGATACCGATGCGGCCTGGGCCGAGGATGATGTCCTCGAAGACGCCCGAGCCCGGTGCCGCTTCAAACTGCCATATGTAACTGATGGAATTGTGGATCGCCCCGCCCGCGTTGTCGGCATCGGTGAGGCCTGCCGCCGACACGGTCAGTATCTGGCCAACGGTCGGCGCGGTGTTATCCACCGTCAGCGCGCCCACAGGCTCAGCGTTGAGCCCGGGCACGAGGACCATGGACTGATCGGAGAACTGCAGCCGTTCGATGTTGGTGAGGCGGTCGGTTTCTTCCTTGCCGACATTGTCGGTCACGGTGACGATGTCATCGGCAAAGTTGGCCGGGGTGCCGTTATCGTTGACGGAGACTGTGTAGTTGGACAGCGGCCCCATGAAGTTGACGGTGTCGAAGCCACCCGCGCCCGACAGGATCTCACGCACGGCGACGAGCTGGCCGGGATTGTAGGTGCCGTTCAGCATGAGCGGGATCATCGGCGTCATGCTGTCGAAAGTGGCGATCTCCGGCCCGGTGCCATCAATGTTCTGACGCACGCTGATGCGCACGTTGAGCCACTTGTCGCCGTCGATGAGGTCGCTACCGCCACGGCCTTCGATGATGTCGCTGCCATCGCCGCCGAGGATGATGTTGCCCGCGCCGAACTGATCGTCGGCCGTCCCCCCGATACCGTCGGCACCGAAACCGGCGCTGCCGACGAAGGCCCGCAGGCCGCTGACGAGATCGAAGTTGGTGAGGATGCTGCCCCTGGCCGTGATGTTGGCGATGATGGCCGCGTTTTGTTCATCGCCGCGCAGGAAGTCGGAGAAGGCCGACCCCGACAAGCCCTCCACTTCCGCGAACCGGTCATAGACCGCATCGGCCGATTGCGCAAACGCGCCCACGATATTGCCCGCGGCATCGGGCACAGGGTGATAGGGACTGAAGAACGGGACGACCATGTCGACGGTCACGCCGTACTTGTCATTCTTGTAGGTGGTCCAGTCGAACCCGGACATGCCGTCCATCTTGTCCTGAGCGTCGCTGGCGACGAAGGTGTCGTCGCCGCCTTCACCGATCATTTCATCGAATCCGCCGGTGCCGATGAAGATGTCGTTACCGGGCACATCGTCGGACAATGTCGGGCTCATGTTATCGCCGGGTGCACCGTCCTGGGTGCCGCCCTCGATCCAGTCGTCGCCTTCGTTGCCGGTCGGCGCGAGGTTGACCTTGGCGCCGAGGATGAAATCGTCGCCCGCGCCGGCGAAGGTCATGGTGATGTCTTCGGTGGTGATGATGAAGTCTTTGCCAGCGCCGCCGAAGACCAGGTTGTTGAGGCCGAGGGTCGAGTTGCCGGCCTGGATGACGTCGTTGCCGTCCTCGCCGCGCAGGGTGTCGCTGCCGCCGATGTCGGTGATGATGTCGTCGCCGGCACCGCCAAAGACGTTGTCGTTGCCGTAGCCACCGTCGAGGCGGTCGTTGCCGGCGTCGCCATAGACGGTGTCGTCGTCCGAGTCGCCGGCAATGAGGATGTCGTCGCCGGCCGTGCCGCCAAGCACGACCGTATCGCCGCCGGTGTAGTGCAGGTAGTTGGTATCCAGACCCACTGTGGCGGGGTTGTCGCGGATCACCAGCGGCGTGAAATGGTCAATCCGTGGTGAGCCAATCGGGTGGTCCGACGGGCCAAAGGGGTCGGCGTTGGCTGGCAGATCGTCCACCGTGCCGACGATGCCGTCCGGGCCGGCCACCACACTCTGGTTGAACTGGTGCGTCGGATCGACCTCCAGGATGAAGGCCGGCGTCAGGAATATGTTGGCCGGCAGGTGTGTTGCGTCGCTGTTGAGCATCACCAGATTGGCGAACGAATTGTTCTCAAGCTCGGTGCCGAAGTTGAGTCCCGCGGTGCGGGCCAGATAGTAGAAGCGGTCACCATTCTGCAGGTTTTCCAACTGGGTTTCGAAGACAAAGTTGAAGCTCGAACCCAGCTGACCGCCAAAGGGCATTTTTTCCTCGGCCAGGCCGCCGATCCAGTAGTCGACGTTGTCCAGGCCGGTGATGGTCACGTCGTCTGCGGTGTGCAGAATACCGTCCGCACCGGCATTGCTGCTCCAGACGCCGGTACTGTTCAGGAAGTCCAGGCGATCAGCCGGCGCCGTGGCGCTGCCGAACACCAGGTCAGCAGCCGCAGCGCGCTTGTCCGCCAGCGTGGTGGCGCCGGTGATGCTCGAATGCGTGCCATAGGCGGCGATGAAGTTGACCAGCGATTCCGGGTGTTTCATGTGCTGCACGAAATCGGCCCAGCTCGTGTAGGGGGTCAACTGGCTGTCGCCGGTCATGTGGTAGAACTCGCGCCGCGCCTCGTTCAGCGACGGGATGCCGGCTTCGCGGCCGCGCGCCAGGTTGAGCGCGGGCAGGTCCAGCGGCAGGCCGACCAGGTTGTTGCGAAGAGCGTCAGTGACGAACTCGTCGATTTCGTTGCCGACCTGCCGCGTGATACCGCGCACGATGGCGCCAGCCGCCTGCTCAGGGGTAGGGCCGCTCGCAGCAAACGCGAGAGGGTTGAGGAAGGCCGCGATCAGACCGGTCTGTTGATTGCCCGGGTCAACCGGATTGCCGTCGCCGACGACGTTGAAGTTGGGGTCGAAACGATCGACCGTCTCCAGCAGCATCGAGTGGCCGAAGCGAAAGACCGTGTGCGCGAACTCGGCGACGATCGACGCGTCGATCGTGGTGTCGTTACCCATGGGTGCCAGGAAGACATCCACTTGCGGCTGGATGGTGCGCGCGAACTCCTCGAACACCAGATGCTGGTACTGCATCTCGGTGCCGAACTTGGCGGCCTGGAACAACCGCTCACCGTTCCAGTGCAGGGCCGCGATGTCGGCCGCCGTCACCGGCAACGCCGCCAGTTGGGCGTCGGGCATCAGCCATTTGTTCAGGAAGTCGAGGTCGGCGGAGGCCAGCACCGTCTCCTTGGTCTGGTCAACCAGGCGGTTGTGCTCGCTGTGGAAGATGGAATGCACCGTGGTCAGGCCGATGTTCTCGTTGACCCGGCCATCGCCAGCGATGTAGTGCTTGTCGAGCAGTTCGTTGTCGTAGGTGCCGGGGGCTTGCGGGCCGCCAATGACGGTGTCCGCATCAGCCGTCAGGCCGCCGGTCGGATCGGCGCTGTGGGCGATGTCGATGAGGAACTGGTGACCGGTGCGCACAGCGTTCGTCAGGCTGATCGGTGCAGCCCGATTACCCTCGACGAGCACGTCATCGGCCGTGCCGGCAATGCCGTCCGCGCCCTTCATCACGACTTGAGGGAGACCGTTGGGCCCCTTGATGAAGTTGCCGTAAGCATCGGTCGCCAGCAGCGGTACGTCGAACACGTCCGCATCGGTCAAGTTGATGCCGAGCAGATCACGGGCCTGGGCCTTGACGATTGCCCAGGTGGCCATGCCGCCGATTTCGACGTCATCAGCGGTGCCGAAATGCCCATCGACACCCAGGTCACGATTGGTGATCAGCTTGCCGGTGGCGACCGGATCGCCCGCTGCGTTGAGCTCATAGGCGCGCAGGAACACCTGGTGCGAGGGATGCGAGCTGTAGGTCTGGTTCTGATCGACAAAGGGCGAGGTGGTGTTGCTCTGCTCGTGGATGTCATCGGCAGTGCCGAGGATGCCGTCGGGGCCGGGCAGATTGGTGGCGCGCGTCAGCACCATGAAGTTGGTCGGGCTGCCCGGCACGAAGAGCGGGTCGTCGGGCTGCAAAGGAATGAAGACTGTGCCGCTGCCGCCCTTGGTGACCAGGTCCAGGCCATGGTCGAAGAACTGGCCAAAGAAAGTCATCCATTGGTTGAACGGCGCGGTCAGGCCCGCGTCCGGCGTGATATTGGGAATCTGGAAGACGGAAACGTCGTCGGCGGTGCCGAACAGGCCATCCAGACCGGGGCTGGTGACGACTTGTGAATCCGGATTGGCCGCTGCAGCCGCGACTGCCGCCGGGTTGTTGGCGGTCTGGTCCACGATCAGGTTGCTGATGGTGCGCGGCTGCGAGTCGAAGACGAAACCGCTGGTCTGCAGGTAGGAGGTCGGCGTGGTTCCGCCAGGATCGGCGGGGCCGAAGAAGCCGACCGGCTGGACCTGCGCGGTATTGAACACCGGCGTCGTCATACGCGGAAAGAAATTGTCGGCGGCACCGAACTGGGGATTGGCCAGGTTGTTGTCGATGCCGGAGACGGTGCGCAGGCCGAAGGGTACTTCTACGTTCGGCAGCATGTCAGCCAGACTCGCGCCTGCCGCATTCCGTTCAGCGATGAAAATTTGTTCGAGAATGAACTCGAGATCGGACTTGATGAAGCTGGCCATGGCTGTTTCCTCGATGCTTGACTAATCAGGAAACCACACGCATAAAACACGGCTGCAAACGCGTGGTTTAGTGCTGAACCCCATAAATAAAAATCTAAAATTGAACGACGGGACCTGGTACAACGGCCGCACCGAGCCCTTACTGAATCGCATGCGATCAGCAGTGCTCGACTGAGGATCAATTCCCCATGACAACCGTAACTACAGGCTGGTATTGCGCCTCAAGGAGGCGACGGCCCATGAACGCAGGTTGAATAGATGGCGTAACTTACTAAAGGCCCCGTCACGTATCGGGGCTCTATGCGTCTGTCCATATTGCTCTCTCAGGCATAGGGGGCTTGTCACAGATGCCACACATCCAGCGATCAGAGTCATTGGCCGGAATAGGCTCGCGAAAATCGCCATAGTCCGGAAGTTCCTGAGGGGTGATGGCACGGTTCTGCGTCCATGCGGCTTCGTCAACAAGCCTTTTATCCATGAGCAAACTGGCAACGACTACGAATTGACTAGTCTGTATTGGAGACGGGTTCCACACGCCTGGTGGCGGAGTCAGGAAATCATTAGAACCGCAGGTTTGGTTCTGATTGAGTGGAACACTCGCGCTGTTGTACTGAAAATTGTACTGGAGCGTTTTCTCAACAGAGATTCCAAGTGAACTGAGCTTGACTTGAACGCCAAGCGTACATTCGTTTCCATCCTGGCCTGTATGGCCGTAAAGTGACAGTACAGGGCGCGAATGACCGACCACACTATTGGTAATAACCTCCGGCTGCTTTTGCCGGAGATAGCGATTACCCAGATTGATCGAGCATCTTTTTTTTAAACTATTCATCGCGCCTCCCGCCTTCAACCTCAAACGCTAGCTATACACTCCATTAAAAATGAGTATTGAGGTGCTACCCGGATGTGTACAGAGACGAAAGCCCAATCAAATTCTGAGACCTTGGTCAATGATTCGGATCAGACCTTGGTCGAATCAGACACTGGCCAAACGTCCAGTAGCGCAGTGCCCGGGAGCCAGGGCACCCGGGCGAAATTGCGCCATTTGAGCCGCTCAACCCAGTTCGTCATCTGCGCCACAATAATTCTGGGTTTGACCATGACGCTCGTTGGAAACCTCGTAAGCCAGAGTATCGAAGATGCAACGGTTCAAACGGCGGCGGAGACGGGGGCGCGTTATATGCAGAACTTTCTCGAACCCTTCGTCCAGGGATTAACCACTGCCAAAGAACTCCCCGATGGCACTATTCAGACCATTGATCACCTGCTGTCCAGCACCTCGTTCAGTACACATGTTGTCTCGGTGAAAATCTGGCTTCCAGACGGCACGATTGTCTACAGCACCGACAAATCAGCGGTCCAAAAACATTTTCCGACAGTGGAGATCTCACAGGCGCTGACAGGCAAGATCTATACAGAACTGGACAGTGATCTTGAGGATGATACTGCGGATGATATTGAGGATGCTTTTGAGCGAAGCCTGAATATTCCGCTCTATGAAATTTTTGCTCCACTGCGCGAAGCAGGTACTGGAAAGATTATTGCGGTTGGTGAGTTCTACGAAACCGCGGAAGCGTTACAGCGCGAAATCAATAACGTTCGTAAGAAAGTATGGGCGATTGTTGGTGCAGCAACGATGGCCATGCTTTTGCTGTTATTTTTTATCGTTCGGCGTGACGACAAGATCATAAAGCAGCAGGAATCAGCACTTAAATGGCGAATGCATGAGCAAGCAAAGTTGCACTCAAATAATACCGCCCTTCAGCGCAAAGTCACTACAGCTAATCGTGAGTTTTCCAGAATCAATGAACTCACTCTCCGTCGGATCGGGGCAGATCTTCATGATGGTCCTGCTCAGCTGTTGTCGCTTATTCTCCTTCGCCTTGAAGAGCTCGAAGATTCGCAAGGCGCCTCGGATGGGGAAGTCCTCGAAATGATAAGACGTGCCGGCGAGGATGCTTTAAACGAAGTGCGGGAAATATCACTCGACCTGGCACTTCCGGAAGTCAATGATCTGAGCCTGCACGATGCGCTGGTATTGCTTGCCGGGCGGCACGAAGAGCGAACCGAGACGCGAGTCGAACTGCAGCTTGATACGCTTGCGGACGATGTACCGATAGCGCATAAAATTTGTATTTACCGCTTCGCCCAGGAAGCATTGAACAATGCCTATATTCACGCCGGAGGAAAAGGCCAAAAACTCAGCGCCTCTCACTTCGAAGGGCTACTGGAAGTGCAAGTCGAGGATGCAGGAGTGGGTATTCCAACCGAGAAACCGAGTGTGCCAAGTCGAGGCAGGACTCATCTGGGCCTTGTCGGCATGCGCTATCGCGTCGAATCCCTCGGCGGAATATTCATCATTGAATCGGCGCCCCATGCCGGAACCAAAGCCAGGGCGCAGTTCAGAATCTGATCATCCGTGACAAAATGATCGTTGCACCCAAGTAACCGCAAGCGCTTATCGCCCGTTACTTGTCTTACCATTGTCATTCAAGTCGCGGCGTTGAAGAGCACCACATAAGCTGGGGATATGGTCACTCTCCCAATGCCGTCTCACTGCTGCGACTGCCTGCGTCCGGTTACGAACCCGTAGCTTGTACATGACATTCGTCATGTAGTGCTTGATTGTCTTCTCGCAGAGCTCAAGCTTGATAGCAACCTCGCGGTTAGTCAGGCCCTTCGATACCTCCCGGATAACTTGTTCTTCGCGATGGGTCAGTTCGACCTTTTGCTTATCACCCGCGTGCTTTCTGAAGCTGCCTAAGAGCTTGCTGGCAAGCTTGGGTGTAATGAAGGTTTCACCACCGGCAACCTGTCTGATGGCTTGTACAAGTTCACGACCGCTTATGCCTTTCAACGCATATCCCTGCGCGCCTGCTTCGAGGGCGGTATAGGCGTCCTCGATGGACTCAGATACCGTCAGCATCAAAATTCTAACTGCCGGTGAAGAAGCTGAGATCGCTCGCACGGCAGCAAAGCTATCGCCCGGCATATTTACATCCATCAGCAAAACATCCGGAGCAAAACGAGCGGCAATTTCCAGGGCATCATCGGCAGACCCGCCCTGCCCGACCACCTGAAAGTCAGCTATTTTCTTCAGCGCCATTGTGACCCCATCCCTTAACAGCGGGTGATCATCAACGATGCCAATCTTGATCATGGAACTCATAAGAACTCCTCATAAGAGCCGATGGAGCTGCATAGTGGTGTCGCACGTTTCATTTTTCACCCCTCGCGCCATGCCCAATCCGGCAAGCCCCGCCGTCTCCATGATGTCCGGGACGACAGCTGTTGCGGGTACCCAAGGGGGGTTGCAACTAATGAGCCATTTCAATAGGGCGAAGATAAAGTTCAAATGAATTAACAGGCTGTTTCTGAGTGTTTGAAGCGAGAGAAAGGGTGAGGGGGGGATATTCCTCAAATCAGGTGGTAAACGCCCGGTTGGGTGGGTGTAATGCCCCACTTATGGAGATACCGACCGCTTTTGCTTGGGGCTGATGGCCCTGAGGCGACGTGGATTCAACCGGTCGATGCAACAGATTGAGCCAGTCTGTTGCATCGACCGGTTGAATCCACAGCCAATACCCGACATTTCCCCCTGGCTCGATAGCAGGCATTTTCGGTCCACGTACTGTCACAACCACCGCGCGAAAAATCCGTCATGACATGTCATGACCTCCTTCAGAAACGGACTTTGCCCAACAAATACGGGGTTTAAAGGACGAATGGTCGAGAGGCGTCAAGCGCGGGGAATTGCCGGGAGTTTGCAGCCACTACAGGCTTTTCAGGCAGGCACGTTCGTCGCGGTGCAGTGAACTTCACTCTCATCACGTGTCACATTAGGTCCTTGTCAAGCGAACTACAGAAGAGGTACAGCCTTATGAGCATGGCCACAAT
>NZ_JBFUHR010000037.1:0-32757 GCF_056402295.1 Pseudomonas sp. P4_B3 | reverse complement strand
ACGATGCGGCCGTGCTGTCCGCCGACATCGCCAACCTCACCGAGACCAATGCCGCCGCCGACATCTCCACCAGCGGCACCCTGACCATCAGCGACGTCGACAGCGCCACAACCTTCGTCGCCCAAACCAACACCGCCGGCAGCTACGGCCAGTTCTCCATCGGYACCGGCGGTGCCTGGACCTACGTCGCCARYTCCGCCCACAACGAGTTCGCCGCCGGYACCACCTACASCGACACCTTCGCGGTGAGCAGTGCCGAYGGCACCCTCACTTCGGTCACCGTGCATATCCTCGGCACCAACGATGCSGCCGTGCTGTCCGCCGACATCGCCAACCTCACCGAGACCAATGCCGCCGCCGACATCTCCACCAGCGGCACCCTGACCATCAGCGACGTCGACAGCGCCRCAACCTTCGTCGCSCAAACCAACACCGCCGGCAGCTACGGCCAGTTCTCCATCGGCACCGGTGGTGCCTGGACCTACGTCGCCAGTTCCGCCCACAACGAGTTCGCCGCCGGTACCACCTACACCGACACCTTCGCGGTGAGCAGCGCCGACGGCACCCTCACTTCGGTCACCGTGCATATCGCCGGCAGCAACGACTCACCGACGATCACTTCCAACGGTGGCGGTGCGACGGCTTCGATCAACGTGGCGGAGAACACCACGGCGGTCTCGACAGTGGCGGCGACCGATGTTGATCTGCCGGCACAAACGCTGAGCTACAGCATCGTCGGCGGAGCGGATGTCGCGAAGTTCTCGATCGTTTCAGGCACAGGCGTGCTGAGCTTTATCTCTGCACCCAACTTTGAAGCACCGACTGATTCGGGAACGAACAACGTTTATGACGTGATTGTGCGGGCGTCGGACGGCACGCTGTTTGACGACCAGGCAATCGCGGTAACCGTGACGGGAGTCAACGACAACTCCCCGGTGATCACCTCCAACGGTGGTGGTACGACGGCTTCGATCAACGTGGCGGAGAACACCACGGCGGTAACGACGGTGGTGGCAACCGACGTTGATCTTCCGGCGCAAACGCTGAGCTACAACATCGTCGGCGGAGCGGATGCCGCGAAGTTCTCGATTGCTTCAGGCACAGGCGTGCTGAGCTTTATCTCTGCACCCAACTTTGAAGCGCCGACTGATTCGGGGACGAACAACGTCTATGACGTGATTGTGCGGGCGTCGGACGGCACGCTGTTTGACGACCAGGCAATCGCGGTAACCGTGACGGGAGTCAACGACAACTCCCCGGTGATCACCTCCAACGGTGGTGGTACGACGGCTTCGATCAACGTGGCGGAGAACACCACGGCGGTCACGACAGTGCTGGCGACCGATGCAGATCTACCAGCGCAGACGCTGAGCTACACGATCCTGAATACGGCCGGGACGGACTTCAGCAAGTTCTCGATCAGTTCGAGTGGGGTGCTGACGTTCAATTCGGCGCCGGATTACGAGAATCCCCAAGATGTCGGTGGTACCGACGGCGACAACGCCTATGTTGTGGACGTTCAGGTGGCCGACGGCAATGGCGGAACCGACACGCAGACCATTACGGTAAACGTGCAGAACGTCGTTGAGACACCAGTTGATACTGTGGCGCCGACGGTGACAATAACGGGGACAACCTTAGCGAGTCCGGTTGGAACGTCGACGGTCACATTCCAGTTCAGTGAGGTTGTGAGCGGCTTCAACCTTTCGGACGTCACGGTGAGTACAACGGGTACAACGCCCCGCGGAACCTGGAGTAACTTCACGCAGGTAGACGGCGATACCTACACGGCGACGCTGACTAGAACGCTGACCGGTAGCGTGAAAGTCGACGTTGCCGCGAACAGCTACACCGACCTGGCGGGTAATCCTGGTGCTGCCGGGAGCAGTGCAAACCTTCCGGCAGGCGTTGCCGGCGAACCTATCAATCTAGCCCTCAACATCCCGTTGGCCGATATTAGCGGCCCGATAACGGTGGCCATCAGCGGTGTTCCCTCGGGATGGACATTCAACGCAGGTACCGACAACGGCGACGGCACCTGGACCGTGCAAACCAGCGATCCCGCCGCATTGACTGTGACAACTCCAAGCGACTTCGCCGGTGCGTTGGTGCTCGATGTCAACATGCACTGGAGCAACAGCGACGGCAGCCCAGCAAGCGCCTATGTGTTCAACAACGTCGAAGTCTATGCCCCGGGCGCGCCGATCTTCGCCTTGTCCGCTGACGACAACCTGACCGGCTCGTCCGGTGCCGACACCTTCGTCTTCGCTCAGCCGATCGGCAACAACGTCATTTACAGCTTCGATGCGGCGGCGGACAAAATTGACTTGATCGGCTTCACGGGCGTCAACGATTTTGCCGATGTGAGTGTCGCCAACGATGCGAACGGCAATGCCGTGCTCAGCATCAGCGCCGACCAGACGATCACGGTCAAAGGTGTGGATGCGGCGGCGTTGAGCGGGGCCAACCTGCTGTTCGATGTGGACCCGGTCACGACCAATACGGGCACCATCACCATTGCCGACGGCGCGATCATGCCGTTCGGTGGCCGCATCGACAACAGCGGCACCATAGCGCTCGGCTCCACCGGCAGCGGGACCGATCTCGAGATTCTGTTCCGTGGCGCGACGTTGACCGGTGGCGGGCAAGTGGTGCTGTCCGACAGCGCGCAGAACGTGATCTTTGGTGGCAGCGCGGACACGGTGCTCACCAATGCCGACAACACCATCTCGGGTGCCGGCCAGTTGGGAGCGGGGCAGATGACGCTGGTCAACTCGGGCCTGATCCTTGCCAGCGGCGTCAATGCGCTGGTGATCGATACCGGTAGCAGCGTCGTCGCCAACACGGGTGTGCTGCAAGCCAGCGGCAGCGGCGGATTGGTGATTGAAAGTGCGCTCGTCAACAGCGGCAGCCTGTGGGCGAACGATGGCAACATCACCGTCCACGCAGATGCCAGTGGCGCGGGAAGCGCGACTATCAGCGGTTCGGCGATGCTGGAATTCGGTGCAGCCTCCGATCAGCATGTGACGTTTGACAACGGCGCGGCAGGCATGCTCAAACTCGATGAGTCGGCGGCGTTCAGTGGCAGCGTCAGCGGTTTTGCCGCGGGTGACAAGCTGGACTTTGGCGATATTGCGTTCGGCGCCAATACGCAGATCACCTATGCCGCGAATGACACAGGCACCGGCGGGATGCTGAGCGTGAGCGACGGCACACATGTGTCGCAGGTCGCGCTCAATGGCCAATACGCGGCGGCGGGTTTGCAGGCGAACGACGAGGGCAGCGGCAGCGAGCTGGCCTACGATGCAGCGGCGGCAAACCACACGATGCTGGGCGGCCAGGCCAACGACATTCTGATCGGCGGTGCAGGTGACGATTTGTTCTTCGGCGGGCTGGGCAACGACACACTCGACGGCGGCCTCGGCAACGATACCTTCGTGTTTGCTGCGGCAGGTTTCGGCAACGACTCGATCCAGGGCTTCGATATCGATCCGGTCGGAGGGCAGGACTTGCTCAATATCGCGGGGCTGGGGATCAGCAGCGAGACGTTCGCTGCCAACGTGAGCATTGCGGCTGACGGGGCGGACACGGTGATCGGGATCGGAGTGGACACTATTCGCCTTGTCGGAGTTAACAGTGCAGGAATCGATCAGGCGGACTTTATCCTGACGGCATGATGCTTTTCCTGCTGGCCGCACGTTGCTTCGCGGTTTCAGCGGGAACTTCAGGGTACTGGCCAGGTCAATTGGGGCCCTGTATCGGAGATACCGAGCAGCGCTGAGGCCTGTTTTATGGCAGTGCCGTCCGAGATCAGTCGAGTCCGCCCCCCGATGCCAACCAAGAGTTTTCTACCGGGTCTCATCCTGGCGTTCTGCGCCGTCGCGTCGCTTTGTTCGGTTGCTGCCGAGCGAAGAGCGCCCGCGCAAAGTAACAGCGCATCGACCACCCTGATCGAAACCGCCTCGCGGCAGTATGAAAATGGCCAGTTGGACCAGGCCGCTGCCACGCTGGAGCGTGCCCTGCATATCCAGCCGAACAATCCCGCGACGTTGCATTACCTCGGTGTGTTGCGTCTTCAGCAGGGGCAGTACCAGCAGGCGGAAACCTTGGCGGCGCGCTCGAATATGCGGGTTGGTCGCAACGTCGAGTTACGCAACCGCAACTTCCAATTGATCCAGGCGGCGCAGCAGGCCCAGTCTTCGAATACCCCACCCACTGCCAAAGAGGACCTGGTTGCAGTACAGAAGGGGCTGGAAGCGGAAACCCAAAGGCACCGCGAAGCAGACATGGCCGTTGCTGAACAATCCACTGCGGACAATGGGCGCGACGCTGGCAACTTCGCTCGCGCAAAGGCAGATTGGACATCGGATTCACCGATGGCTGGCAGACCTCGACCCGAAGGAGAAGGGCAAGTGGCTTCCGTCCCGCCGGCGCCCGCGTACGAAGAGGTTGAGATTCCCCGCGGCCATTTGCCGCCTCCGGGTAAATGCCGGATCTGGTTCCCTGATCGCCCGCCGGGGCATCAGCCCCCACCCGGCAAATGCAAGAAGCTGCGATATCGGGTTCCGTCAGGGGCCTACCTGGTGCACGGTTGAGTTTCCGAGTGCCCACTTCTGGCCGTTATCGACCTGGTGCAAAAGCCGGTTATCCCTGGCAACGCAGCCGGCCCGATGCGCGCGGTTATCGGTTCAGCAGCGGTGCCAGCAATGCACACATGCCGCGCCAGTGTGAACCTTCCCAGTAAACCCGTTGGCAGGCGCCGCAGCGCAGGAAGTGCGAATAGAGGGCGCCAATGCGTGGCGGTACCAGCGGCCGAGCCAGTTCCGGGCTGATCTCGTGCAGCGGCAGGTTGCAATGAAGGCACAGGCTGAATGGCCGCGCGCTACGCGCCAGGTCGAGGCGCTCGTACAATTCGCGCAGCTGCAGCGACGGTTTCAGGGCATGCACGTAACAGCCGTGGCTGATGATCCGCCGCTTGAGCAGTTCGCGGTCACGGGTTAGCACGATGCGTCCTTGCTGCGCAGCGATCTCGGCGATCTCGCCATCCTCGAAACCATTGTCGTAGAGAGTGTCGAAGCCACTCATGCGCAGCAGGCTGGCCAGCCCGCCAAGGTGCACATCAGCGACGAAGCGCAGCACCCGTAAAGGTTGCGCACGAACCTTGAGCAGCGGGCTGATGTCCAGTGCTTCGAACTTGGGATACACCGCCAGCCGGTCACTGTCGAGGATCACCCGCTCGAAGCCCGCCGACTCGCCGTTGAGCAGCACCAGCTCGACCTCGGTGTGCGGTACTCCGAGCGCCTCGATCATGTGCTTGACCGTCGCCCCTTGCGCGCACTCGCAGGTGAAGGATTGCCGCCGCCGTTCGGCCGGCAGGAAATCGTTGAGTTCATCAAAGAAGCGGAAAGTTGCACTGGTCATGCTCAACAGTATGGCAGGGCTGCGGGATGTGCGAGTCTGGTCCGGACACCACCCATCTCGCTTGGGAGTGATCGACTTACCTGCTTATCACGATTTAGCCACTACAAAACTTGTAACAGGGCGCCCGAAATCATTCCCGAAAAAGTCGTCTCTACCGGACCGGTCAGGACGACAGATCCCACGCCATCCCATTGAACCGTTACAGTTCCGCCATCACATTCAACCTCAACGCAATTGTCTAACAAGCCGCGACGAATTCCGTTTACAGCAGCGCCACAAGAGCAGGAACCTGAACCAAGCGGAATCGCCCCCCAGCGCTCCCAAATGCGCAAACGAATGTGCTTTCGGTCAATGATCTGGACGAAATGCACGTTCGTCCTGAGGGGGAAAAGGGAGTTGGTTTCTATGATCGGTCCGATTGTCGCTATGTCCACAGCTGTAAGATCATCCACAAAATAGGTGCAGTGCGGATTTCCCATGCTGCAAGCTGTTGGGCTACCCGCAAGTGGCAAACCTACAGTATCCATTTCCACAGCCAGAGGAATATCCGACCAGTCGAAAAGTGGTACCCCCATGTCGACGGAAATTGCGCCGGTTGAGGTCCGTTCGCAAGTGAGCAGGCCACGGTTGGTTCGCAGTGTTATCGACTTGGTATTTGATTGGCGCATCAACAAATCCGCGGCACCCCGCGTCGCGCTGCCACAAACGTCCAGTGTGGAGCCACCTGCATTCCAAAACATCAAGCGCGCATCTGCATCATCGTCATCGAGCACCACCGCAAGTTGATTGAACCCGACTCCCCGGTTTCGGTCACCCATTCGCCGAGCCATGCTGTCTGTCATTGGATTGGACGAGTTGCGCGAGTCCACGATAACGAAGTCATCGCCATTGGCGTGCATTTTATGAAACCTCAGCGGCATGAATTGACCTTGGCGATGAGAAAAGGGATGAGTTGATGTTTAAAGTCGATCTATCCCCATACGCATGGTTTTTGCAAGCTGTGTGGAAGCTCAAGACGGGGAGGTGCCTGGCAGACAATTGCGTTGCGCAGTCAATCTTTAGGAACAAGCAGTCCGCTATTGGCCGTTTTCTGCCTGCTACGACGCAGCTATCGGGCCAAAATCCAAATCGCTGTCAGCGCAATGACTTCTGGTAATAGAGCCGGGTATGTCCCGGTGGATAGTCTGCCAGGCGTCCGAATTCAGAATAGCCAAGTTTTTGATAAAAGCCGGGTGCCTGAAAGCTGAAGGTCTCCAGCCAGATATCAGTGCAATTCTTTTTATGTGCGACCTCTTCGGCCATGCGCATTAGCCGCTCTCCGATACCGTGGCCACGCATCGACTCGGGAACGCTGACAAGATCGATGAGCAGCCATCGATATGAGACCTTGCCGTACAGCCCGCCAATAACTTCATTGCTGTCAGGGTCTCGTAGCAACAGGGCAAATGTTTCATGGGCATCGTCCCCACCGTTGGCCAGATTGTGGGCCAGCAAAGGGGTCAAAATTCCTAACCGCTCTTCTTCAGTCGCGTTTTCCGAAAGCTGGACTTCTACAGACATGGCGCTCTCCCTGAGCTATGAGTAACGGGGTCAACAAGGTAGCCCATTTCTGTCACCCCATGGTGAATCAGCAAATGCATCAATCGTCCGATTTTTGATGGGCTGGATGGCTGCTCTTGGCCGTTATTTGCCTGTCACGACCGCAGCCGATTGCTGCGAGAGGTCGACGGGCTCACCGGCATTGCCCCACAAGCCCTCAAACCTGAAATGGCTCTTGGATTTCTGTGTCTGCCGCTCAACTCAAAAATTATCGATTTTTTGAAATCACACCACTCATGTATTGATTTAAATCGCGCAGATCTTCAATCCTCCATGAGTACGGCGATAGCTTTACACCATTCTCTCGCAAAGTTTTTGGAATCAAGTCTCCATTTGGACGAAGTATTATCGATGATACAATCACGCCCGGATAATCATTTAATCGTTTTTTGAAAACGGATGTTGTTAGATCAGGTGTAGGAGGATTGCTTTTGTTAGCCAATGGTCCTGTTGCTTTGAGATCTATTCCGTGGCACATGGTGCATCGCTGTAAATAGAGATTTTTTCCATTAACATTATCCGCGAAGGATAGTGATGTTTGAATTAGCGATAAAATTCCTAGCGAAGCGATGAATAATATTTTCATTGTTTTTATCTTCCTTGATGGATCAGCGTCGATTGGACGCGATTTGGTGCGCGGGAAAGATATCAGCCATCGTATCGGCACACACAGTCATTTCTGATGCCCATTGAATCAACTCGTTTTCCGATTGCGCCAGGTAACCGGGTAGTTGCTTTGAATCAATACCTGCTGGTTGGGCGTACCAGGACCAGGCTTTACGCCCAACAGGAAATTCGAGTAACCCAGTCTACACGTCAGTGTTTTCAGGTTCCCCCAGCCAGTCCTCGAAGCGCTCCGTCTTACCGGGTTGTACCGGATCATCCATTACCAGCATGGTCATTTCCTTCCATGGTCACACCGTTCGACGGTGCTCTCATCCTGAGATAGCACGAGGGATATCGAGCCCTGCCATTAAAGTGGGGCGGCAAGGTAGTGACGGGGAGCGTTGAAGTCAATATGCCAGCAAAGGCCCCGTCAATCGCTCACTCAGTCGTCGGGGCCGGGGCTTTACTGCCCAAGCGGATCAGCTCATTGGAGAAACACAGCCCGACGATGATCAGTGCCGCCCCCGCGAACAGGCTTTCGCGCGGTACTTCATGGAGCACCACAAACGCCAGCAGCGCGGCGAACAGCGGCTCGGTCAGTTCCAGCGCCTGCACTTGGGATGGCTTGAGATATTCGATGGCCTTGGTGGTGCAAAAGAAGCCGAGGATGGTCGGCAGCGCGGCCAGCGCCAGCAGTGCGGCGATCGCCAATGGCGACAGCTCGCCGATCACAAAACCATCGGCCGCAGCCGGCATCAGCAGGTACAGGCTGCCAAAAAACAGCAATTGCCGGGTGAGGTGCAGCCCCCCGGACACGCCCATCTGCTTCATGGCAACCGAAAAGGCCCCATAACCGCAGCCGGCCATGGAGGCAAGCGCAGAGCCTTGCAGGGTAAAGCCCTGTTGCAGGTCGGCGCCAAAGATCACCGCGATCCCGGCGATGGCCAGTGCGGCGCCCACGGTCGCGTTCGCGGTGATGGCGTCCTTGAGGAAAATGCGCCCCAGGATGATCGAGGAAATCGAGGCACTGGCCATCAGCACCACCACTACACCTGCCGCAGCGTAATGCCGATAGGCGGACGTTTCGAAGTGAAACAGCACGAAGATGCCAAGGAAGGCGCAGATTGCCGCCTGAGTCCATTTGGCCGTAGACGCCGGGCGCTTGAGGAAAAGCAATAGGATCGAAAGTAGCAGGCAACCCAGCAGGGTCTTGATGACGGCCACACTGCTGGCAGTGAAGCCATTACTCATGAGTACTTTGCTAAGCACACCGATCGTCGCGTTCAGTGCCGCGGCGCAGAGTGCAAACATGACGCCTTTGCTGAAACTGGATTGCATTGATGACGGTCCCTGTCGTTGCTTTGTCGTTAGATAGAATGCCAGCCCACATCGACGGCGCCAAGTTCGAGGATACAAAGATCCCGCCAACCCCGGCATTGATTGTGTGACTCGTCCTGAACAAGGGGCAAGCCCAGGCACTTACAGTGGCAAGGTATTGCAGTGCTTGATCTCCTTGAGCGAAAACCCGGTGTACATTTCCTTGATATTGCCGAGCGTACGTATGCGATGCATGGCGAGTTCATGGAATGCCTCCATGTCTTTGACGACTACCTGCAAGAGGTAGTCGTATTTCCCCGACACTTTGTGACAGGCAATAATGTTGGGCAGCGCCAGAACGCCCGCTTCGAAATGCTCCATGGCGTCCTCGGAGTGACTATCGAGGGTGACGCTGATGAAAGCAAAAAGTCCCAGCCCCATGGTCTTTGGGTTCAAGTGCGCGTGATACCCGACAATCACCTCCTCTTCCAGGCGCTTCAGGCGCTTCCAGCAGGCTGGCGCTGACAGGTAGACACGAGCGGCGATCTCGGCGTTCGTCAGGCGACCATTCATTTGCAGAATTTCCAGAATTGAACGATCAACCTTATCCATTTCCGCCATGTGTTCTCTCCCTTTAACAATGAGTACGCGGTAGGGCGATTGGCCCCATCCCGCAGGTCCTTGATCAAGCATCCATTTCTAGAAACGACAAATATTAGAAAGAAAATTACCTAAAGAACACATTTTGGATAATTAACGTCTGAAAAATAATCAAATACAGATCCGTTTCGAAAGCTAATTTTCAAGGCGCTGAAATACAATTTCTTGTCATTTCCGACACCCAAGCCACTGGCTCTGACAATAAAAACAAGTAACAACGGAGGCAATATTGAGCATTTTCAGAACAAAAGACCTGGACGCAATGATTGCTGCTGCCCGAGCTCCTGCCGGGTTGAAAAAAGTGCTGGGGCCGATGGATCTGGTCCTGATTGGTATCGGTGCAATCGTGGGGACAGGCATCTTTGTATTGACCGGAACCGGCGCATTGACTGCGGGACCGGCCCTCATGGTTTCATTCCTGTTAGCGGCGTTGGCCTGTGCATTTGCAGCGCTCTGTTATGCTGAGTTCGCCTCATCTGTACCGGTAGCAGGCTCGATTTACACCTACAGCTACGCGACGCTGGGAGAGTTGGTGGCCTGGATGATCGGCTGGGATCTGATGCTCGAATACGGACTGGCCAGTTCGGCTGTGTCTGTTGGGTGGTCGGGTTACTTCCAGTCCCTGCTGAGCGGATTTGGGCTGAATCTTCCGGTTGTGCTTACGGCGGCTCCAGGCTCTTTGCCCGGTGTGGAAACCTGGTTCAACCTACCCGCGCTGGTGATTATGCTGGCAATTACCTGGATGCTTTCCATGGGCATCAAGGAATCTGCGCGCGTAAACAACGTGATGGTGATCATCAAGATCGCCGTGGTGCTGCTCTTCATCGCCGTTGGTGTGCGACATGTTCAACCGGCTAACTGGCAACCTTTCGCGCCCTTCGGTGGCCAAGGCATTTTGAGTGCTTCGGCCCTGGTTTTTTTTGCTTTTATTGGTTTCGATGCGGTTTCCTCTGCCGCCGAAGAAGTGAAAAACCCGGCGCGTGACCTCCCCATCGGCATTATCGGTTCCTTGGCCGTTTGTGCGGTGTTGTACGTTGCCGTTTCAATGATCATGACCGGTATCGTGCCCTATGCCCAATTCCTTGGCGTTGATCATCCGGTCTCATTGGCGTTGCAACATGCCGGTGAAAGCTGGGTTGCCGGGTTCGTTGATTTAGGCGCAATCATTGGCATGACGACTGTCATTCTGGTTATGGCGTACGGTCAAACCAGGATCATCTACGCGATGTCGCGCGACGGACTGCTTCCCCAGCGCCTTTCCAGGGTTCATCCACGATTCGGTACACCATTTTTCGCCACCTGGATGGTCGGAATAGTCTTCGGGCTGATCTCGGCTCTGATTCCGCTGAACGTCCTCGCCGAGCTGATCAATATCGGTACGTTGGCCGCATTCAGTCTGATCTCGGTGGCAGTGATCGTATTGCGCAAGACCCGACCCGATCTCCCTCGCGCATTCAGATGCCCGGGCGTGCCCGTTGTTCCGTTGCTCGCCATCGCGTTCTGCGTAACCTTGATGACCTTCCTCAAGCAGACGACCTGGCTGGTATTTGGGGCGTGGTTGGCAATTGGCCTGGTGATCTACTTCGCCTATGCGAGGCGCCGCTCGTTGTTGCATTAATCCGGCATTTCGTCAGGCCTCTTTGGAGTGTCAATCAACCTCCAATAGTTTTCAGGTGCGAAACTGCATTCCAGTTGCGCACCTGATTGCATTCGCCTGTCAATCCTCACCTCATTTATCCTGCTTTTTGTCAAAGCGAGCAGAACTTGCTATCAGGACCCGCTGTGAGGATTGCAACACTTCTTGAATGGGGCCTGTTTGCTCTATAACCGAAAAGGATAGTCACGATATTCTATTGCAGCTATACGTGATCCCGCTCTCGGCCAGGAATCGGAATACAAACTGTCCGCCATGGGGCCAGGCTGTGTGAAAACGTCTGAGATTGTCTAATCTTCTGAGCGTCTAGATCGTAAAACGTTTAACGTCGAAATTAGTTCGAATACCCGTTTCTTCAGTAGCCTTTTCTGGGGGCCTGGCTGACGTGCAAAATGGCCTGAACATGGATGCGATAGGCAGCTTTGGACCGTTTTCCGCTACTCGGGATCGACAACCAGCCTGGATGGCCGCGCTGTTTCGCCGGCTCGATCAGATGTGACAAAACCCGGTCTGGCGCTCGGCTTTTCTACTTTGTGCAGGGCTCGGATGGAATGAGGACGACTAAATCCGTATCACCTATGTCGACACCCGCTTGTGAAAGCAAGGTAGTAACTTGTCCGCGGTGATGCGTCTGATGGTTGAAGAAATGCATGACCAAACCATAAAAGCTCCTGTCAGCGGGTACTCCCTTCATGTTTGTGTAATTGAGGGTGTGATCTAAATCCGAATCTGTAATGGAGCGAGCCCATGCGACAATTATCTGATCGAGCGACACTCTATGTGCCGAAAGCTCCCGGATATTTGAGAACAGTAACTGGTCGAGGCTTTCAGGAGCGGGAAGCTGCCGAATCGGCTCCAGAGCCAAGTGGTTAGCTGGGTGCCTGGCGAATCGCTTTAGCCAGATAGTGTCCCCGGCCACCAAGTGGTTCAACGTCCCGAGAATAGAACCAAAGAATGCTTTCCTATCCACTGAGAGCTCTTCATCTGGCAAGCTTCTGGATGCATCATAAATCTTTGCGTTCATCCACTCGTTATAGGTCGCCATCAGGCAAATATGGTTGGGGCGGCTCATCGTGTTCATCCTTTGAGTGAATACTTGATAAGCGATCCACGCTCATCCTGAAACCCAGTCTAGTGCTGGGCTTTGTTGTTTCTGAGGTGATGCAACAGGGAAAGGGACCACTTTTGCTTGGTAAGCGCCCGGTAAAGTCATCTGACTTTCACCTGACAACCAACCTGATAGAGAAACAATCGAACGCGCTTATCGGGAAAGCTCACATACCATTACAGCCATCCCAATTTCAGCCAGGTCAGTTTTGAAAGGGATTTCACCGACCTTTTGGAAACCGAATCCCTCATAGAAGCGCCGGGCGCTTGAATTGGTCTTGAGTACGTCAAGCCAGAGCAAGCGTTCTCCGCGCTCTATCGCTCGGTTGCAAATGAAATGCAGAAGCTGTTTCCCATACCCTCGTCCTGCTTCAGATTTGAGGAAGTAAATCTTTTGAAGCTCCGCGCCCACTGTGCCAGTTAGAGGCGCAGGCGTTGACCAGTTAACTTTGGAAAAACCTACGACCCTACCGCTTTCGTCTGAGACTATAAGCCACAAATGGCGAGCGGATGATTCGAGTGAGTTTCTGAGCGTGCAGGGTGAGAAGTCTTGATTGAGGAAGCCCTGCATGCCGGCGAGAGACCAGATGGCCGAAAAATGCTCTCGGTAGGTCTCACAGCCGACTTCACGTAGAACATTGAGGTCGGCTTTAGTCGCTTCACGAATGTTGATCATATTCTTCCCCGGTCTATTCGCATGAAGAGTTTGATGGGAGCTCCCGGCGACGAAATTTGTCTTAGTTGCTAAGGGCCGGCCTGCGCTCGGGTTCTATCGTCATCAAAACAGAATGTAAGCACCAGACCAATCGTAGGCGAACGGTGAACGGCGCACCCACCTTGCATGATTATGCCGGCTGCCACTTATGCGACAGCAGACTGGATCAAACTCATGATCGCCGCCGCCCGTTTGCCGCTGCGTAGCGATCCGGCAAACATCCAGTTCGAGCGCCCAACCAGGTGGATCTCCTGGATCTCGTCCTGGGACATTATCCATTGGTCCAGGGATTTCTCGTCCTTGCCGATCGAGAGGATCTTTATCTGACATGACCTTCTCCTTAAGAATATTTGCCTTATCTTCGCGGCATGAGCACAACGCCACTACAGTGCTGTGTGTCTGGCCACCGTCCGCTTCTGGCCGTTCTCTGCCGATCATGGTTACAAAGCGTGCTGGTCAAATCCGATGCAATCGGTGGTCAGAACGAATGCAAATGACTGGTCAGGTCGAATGCAAGCGGGTGGTCAAGTGGAGTGCAATTTCGCAGTCATCTGACATGGTCGCTTCTCCAGTTCTTGTAGAAATCGTGGCAGCGACCAAAAAAATGGCCCGCATGCGGGCGGGCCAAATGGGAATTCTTCAAAGGAGCAGGGTTAATCTGCGCTCCGCCATGTGAGCGATTGGTGAAAAGCATGTCGCAGAAACGAAAAAGCCCGGCACATTAGCCGGGCTCTCTGTAGATGGGCCAAATCCCTTTGGCTGACTGCATTGTGCTTGGTAGGTGTGACGAAGGCATGACAGGGGCAGATACGAGAAGACCCGGCTCTGGACCGGGCATTTGAGTTACATCGGTACGACCGCCAAGCCGCTACAACATCTCGTCGTCATACCACGCGCCTACTCCGCCTTCCCCCGCACACTTCTTCTCGCCTTCATAACCCGCCAGCTAGTTTGTGCCGTTCAATGGAGAACCCTGCGACTCTCTCCAATCCTGATTCGATCAAGCGCCCGGTTTAATGCGTCCAAGGCATCGAGGAGAGCTTTCGCCTCGGCTTTCCGGTCATCCCCCCATAGGCGTTCAGCCATTTTGTTCAGGGCTTGGATAGAACGCTCAATTTCAGCAGCAGTCACTGCTGCTTTACTGTCCGTCAGCTTCTTCTTCATTGAGTAACCGTTTACAGGGCATTGCTTGTATTTCAGATCTAGCGCGAATACGCCCGCCAGACGCATGGCTATTCAGCCTTCCGGACAATCCTTCCCGCCTTCACCTCATCTGTGTAAGCAGTCAGCCGATCAGCTTGCTCATGCAGCTTTTCGATCGTCTCCATTGCCTCCAGAAGCTCTGTATCCCCGCGCTGTTTTGCAAGCCTGAACATTTCCAGGGCAGCTTCTTCGAGGGAATATGCAGCGGCTTTCAAGTCGCGGCGTAACTCTTGATTGGGTTTGTTAAGTGCCATGACAACCTCCTGCCAATCCCTTCCGCGATCATTGGCAGTGGTCTGCCTTCGCCGGCCGGACTACCTGACCTGCACCGATTTCTTTAATCCAGCCATCTAACCGATTCTCACCTTGCTGGAAGATTGTGATCATCCTTCGAAGCGCCTCAGCGTCTGGTCCATTACCTGCGTGGCTTAGCCGCTCGGYAATCCGAACTAACTCCACGGCCGACCACTTCAGATCAGAGGCGACACCCTGCAGATCGCGCTTCAGGTCCTGCACTGGTTTGTTGAGCCCCATCATCACCCCTTACAAGTCCCCACAACACTAATCCGATATTCAGTTGCGAAATTGCACTCTACTTGATCACCCGCTTGCATTCGACCTGACCAGTCATTTGCATTCGTTCTGACCACCGATTGCATCGGATTTGACCAGCACGCTTTGTAACCATGATCGGCAGAGAACGGCCAAAAGCAGGCGGTGGACGGAGCGATGGAAAAGAGTAGCTATGCTTGGTTTGCTGACGGAAATGATTGAGCCAAATGGGCTTCCGTTCTGTGAAGGTGTTATCACCTCACGTGAGGTGTCGAATATTCCTTGCGACTTTTGACCCAAGCCTTGCAGGAGTCCTTTCATTTCATGGCGAAGCTAATAGCCTTCACAGCGTTTCTACTGGTGGGGACTCCTCTCGAACAAGCCGCTGCCGGAAGTGCAGCGCTGAGAATATTCTGGTCAGAAACTATTCCTGGAGGGAGAGACACGCAAGACGCTCTCGCTATTCGAGGAATCTCGCTCGACGCCAGCGGTTCAATAGTGGCGTTAGGAAATAAAGGGGTATCGCAATCGATTCTCTTGCGGCCCAGCGGAGCAGGTCCTGGATCTATCATTGAGCTAGCAACTCAAGGGCAGGCCTTGCAAATTGTGCAGGGACCCGCTGAGACTCTTTGGCTTGCCGGTCTAACAAACAGGCGAATGTACGTCCCCGGCGGAACGATGGCAGATGCCTATCTCGGAAAGCTCGATCCACAGGGGCGAATCGTTGCGGAATACTCTTTTAGCTCGATCCGATTTCGCTTCATCAATAGCGTGACCTCGCTCGACTCAGGCGAATTGGTCGTCGCGGGTCGTGACGGTGCTGAAAATTGGCTGGCGGCCGTATCGACTCAGGGCAGGCTCTTGTGGCAACGAAGGTTAGGACTCGGAAAAGGGGTGGCTGTTTCAGCAGCAGGTGACCAAATCGTAGCGGCCACCATTGCAGGTAGGCGCGAGGACAACAACAAAAAATACTGGGACGATGTGAATGTCCTAAGTGTTGACCGCACGGGACACGTGATTGGCTGGCAAACTGTTAGAGCAAACATCAACAGCCATTCTGGAAGTGGTTCAGGAACGGTTGCGATGGTGAAGTCACGAACTGCGTTTTATGTACTATCGAGTTGGGACGATACTCAGAGCGCGAAGCCTCTGGAAATCACAAAGCTCTCCTTCGACGGTTCTATCTCCTGGCGCAAGGAGCTTTCGCAGTCAATATCGCAGGAGAGGAATAAAACCTGGAGATCCTGCGATCAAGGGCAGATGGCTCTTGAAAATGACGACCTCTTGGTCGTGTGTTCTATCGAAGCGCAGATTCTGGTTTTTCGGCTCGACGCAAAAAATGGTGATGTGACAGTTATGTCCGTACCATTGCCCGAATGCCATGAAGGCCGGCCGGCTGCGCTCTTCCTGACGCAAAGGAAGAATGGGGCGATCTGGATTTTTGGTTCGAGGCCGGACAGTAATGTAGGGAAAAGTTGCACGTGGCTTGGAGAGCTATCGCTTCCATGACGTTTATCTGCTTGGTTTTGTAGACACCTCCAAGCCTTAAAGTTAGACCACCAAGAAGTTAACTGCCCCCCGTCTCCCTAGACAAGGAAGATGTCTGACGGGCAGCTATGGGTCGATTCTGTTGAAAAAGTCGGATTTTCAGCTGGCCCGAACTCAGGCACGACCACCATCGGAGAACCTACTCACCACATTGAGTGGTTTCTCGCCCCTTCGTTGACCTTTGCTGCTCGGTTATTGGGTTAGTTTGAGGTTTTTTGCTTCGTGCAGGCGCACCTATCCCGTGGCAGGTGGCCCTTGAGAGGTAAATTTAGCCAGCCGTCGTAGGTTCTGCACCGCAGCGGCCAGCGTGAATTCATCAGTCGCGCCACTCATGCCTCGTAGTCTCAGGCGATCCAATTTCAGGATGCGCTTGAGGTGGGCAAACAACATTTCGACCTTTTTACGTTCGTGACGAGAGCGCACGTACGCAGGTGTCGCTGCGATTCGCCGAGCCACGTCGCGCGCGGCTTCATGGACGCTGCGAGCGATCTTGCGGAACGCAGTATTCGGACAGCACTTGGCTTTCATAGGACAGGCAACGCAGTCGGTCTGCCGGGATCGGAAGATGATGGTGTTGGCTTTGGTGACGTGCGAACGCTCGTTCTTGAAGGCTCGCCATTCACTGCGCAAAGCGTTGTCGGCCGGACAGCGGTATTCCTCAGCCTCTTCATTCCAGTGGAAATCATTGCTCGAAAAACTGTCGTTCTTGCGCTCGGTTTTGTCCCATACCGGCACGTGCGGTTCGATGTCTTTTTCCTCCACCATCCAGGCCAGCATCGGCGCGGTTCCGTAAGCGGTGTCGCCAATAAGGCGTTCCGGCTTGATGTCGAACTGCGCTTCGACCCGATCGATCATCGTCTTGGTGCTCTCGACTTCTGCGGTTCGATGAGCCGGTGTGGGTTCCACATCCATGATCACGCCGTGCTCGGTATCGATCAGATAATTCGTGGAGTAAGCGTAGAACGCTGGGCCACCTGGAGCTGCGGTCCAGCGGGCTTGAGGATCAGTCAGCGATAGGCGCTTCGGTAGCGTTTCGGCCAGAGCCTCTTCATCGAGCGCCTCAAGATACTCACGCACGGCGCGGCATCGCTCCAGTTGACCGGTTCATCTCCTGGCACGCCGCGCTGCCGGCGCTCTGAGCGAATGCCGTAGCAATAGCCCACGATCAGCATACGAATCATCAGTTCTGGATCAATCGACGGACGCCCAATCGGGCTGTAGAAATCGGCGAGGTAATGGCGCAGGTCGCTCAGATCGAGACATTGATCAATGCTGCGCAGAAGGTGATTGGCGGGGATGTGATCTTCAAGGTTGAACGAGTAAAACAAGCGCTCCTGCCCACTCGATAACTGTCCCATCATTCTGCGTGCTTCCCTGCTGGCCAATGTAGAGATTTTGCCGCAGGCCAGACAGGGGAGCTACTTTTTCAACAGAATCGGTCGACTACTGCCCTTCGTGACAGGCAGAAATCGGCCGAGGCTGTGTAAAAACGTTTTTGAGCGCGACAGATACTCGAAACCGGACTGGAAATCGCGCTTCTACGCGAAATCCACATCTGCTGACGTGCCGATAAATTTCAGATTTAACGTAGACAGGCACACTTCAATTTTGGCGAAGAGTTTTTACACACTCTGAACCCAAAGCCGACGGTGGTGACAGACAGAAAGCGGCCAAAAGCAGACCATGGACACGCAGCTAATACGTCAGTAATGTGCAAAAAAATATGCCGCTTTCCCCCTTCTTAATGTCGCGTTTACAGACTCGATTTTTTGATTGCTCAAGGGGTTACGCATGCGACATCGCATGTCGCAAAATTAATTGTTATGCCAAAAGCCGTACGGCACCTCAATGTTGAATGATAGGAGCAATAAAGTGGAAGTCAAGATTGATATATTGGATTCTCCAACAGAAAATGATCAAGGAGATCTGAATAATAGGTTTTCAGAATATCTTCGAATTCAATATCCAAATCTACCGCCAGAATCGGAAGATAAAATATTTATGGTGGTTGCACACGATGAAGTAGGCGACTACATCGGTGCAATAAGCTGTAATTGTTACTGGGATGGCTTAGAGATTGATACGTTTTGGGTTAAGGAATCTCATCGCGGTAGAAAAGTAGGTTCTATGCTATTGGAGAAAGCAGAAACGATTGGCGCCAACAATGGGGCAGTAGTTGCATTCTTAAAAACCGTTGATGCTAAACAGTTCTATGAGCAGCATGGGTATGAAATTTATGGTGTTCTTGAGAATCGACCAATCGGGACTAACCTGTATCATTTAAAGAAACGGCTAGTAAAACATGCATAACAACTGGTTCAAACCGTTCGCTTCGCTCACTGGGACGGGCTAAAGTCCGCCCCTTAACCAAATGCTGGTCAGCGTCCGCATTGGGTCGGATAGCGACCACCAGCCATCGTGACTGATCCACCCTTGTCCTCCCCTCAACGTGGAGGACGAGCCATGAACACGATTGCTAGATACAGCCATCAGCCTTGGAACAAGGGAAAGCTTGTCGGGCAGAAAGCTCCGCTTCGAGTCAGAGATATCTGGGCTATCCGCGTAAGGCTTCAGCTTGCTGAGAAGACGCGTGATTTGGCGCTCTTCAACTTGGCCATTGATAGCAAGCTGCGTGCCTGTGACTTAACCAGGTTGCGAGTTCGAGACATCGCCCATGGGGAGCATGTGTCGTCACGGGCCATCGTGATGCAGCAGAAAACTCAGCACCCAGTGCAATTTGAAATCACTGAGCAAACCCGAACGGTTCTGGAGGCTTGGATACATCGGGCGCGTCTCCGCAGCGAGGACTTCTTGTTCCCGAGCCGGTTGCACGCCTCAGACACCTTTCCACCAGGCAATACGCTCGAATAGTCAAAGCGTGGGTGACAGCCATTGGCCTTGATCCAACCATGTACGGTACCCACACGCTACGGAGAACCAAGGCATCGTTGATCTATCGCAGGACGAAGCACCTGAGAACTGTCCAACTCCTGCTTGGTCATACGAAGCTTGAAAGCACTGTCAGATACCTGGGAATCGAGGTCGATGATGCCCTGGAAATGGCAGAACAAACGGAGGTCTGATCATCCATAGTGACGGTCGATGCTAGACCGTCGCTATCCGACCCAATGCAGACGTTAAAAACCTGACTGTTTGGCGCTAGCAGTCGTTCTCACGCTGGGACAGCGAGGTTTAGATCAAATCCGCGTCATTTGTTCGAGGGCTGATCGACCGTTTCCCAATGAAGGTCGTTCCTCAATGGCATAAGGCACAAGCCCAAACTTGGGGTAACGCGGTCCCTGTGAGCGGAGCGAACGATTGGAAGCGATTGTTAGGTGCAAATGCTGACCCAGTTATTTATAGCCTGAAACTCAATTTTCGCTTCAATTGCATTTCCTTTACTTGGAAACCTCTTCAGATAAACAAATGAAGACTCTGTAATCACGAAAGATTCGGCAAAGCCCTTCTCAACAGTCTTAAATTCTGCGATTGACCACGACGTTACATCTATTAGTACAGCTCGCGTGATTGGACCTTTTTGATAATCGGTGGTAAGCCACTCTTGAACAGCTAAAAACCTTGAGTCGTTTGACCATGCCATAGGGTGGCCAAATATTTTATTTGGAAGATTTCGACCATCAATGCGAAGACGGAAATATTCCGGGCCAAAACGAATTTCTCCTTCAAGGATTTTTTCAACGGAGTGAATACCATTGGGGGATTTACTCAATTTGGCACCTAACGTTTGGTTAAGGGCCCGCGGCACGCAGTCCCGGGTGAGCGAAGCGAATGGACCGAGAAGACTTCCTCGGCACCAGCAGCATTGGTGACGCTACCTATTTGCCATCACTGTGTCCACCGTCTGCTTTTGGCCGATTCTGTTGAAAAAGTCGGCCATGGTTTGCGCATCGGAAAAGTACGCGTCCGAGATTGAAATCTTTACTTTTGGCAGAGGCTTCCGGACTCGGATTTCACGTAGCCGCGTGCAAAAAAGGCGTTTTCACCAGTCAATGAGCAGGCAGTTTGGGCGGACCGACTTTTTCAACAGAATCGGCCGATTTCTGCCTGCCGCGAAGGGCATCAGTCGACCCGAAGCGGTCATTCGTAGAGTCTCTCTAGCAAGCTTGCTCGCTTATTTGCGATGCGAACACTCGATACACCCAATGGTGCAACTCATGAACCCTACAATTTTGCCAGCGACAGTTCTTCGTCCCGACATGCGTGATAGCATTTTGATCTAAGCGTTTTTAACTTGCCGGAATTTTCTTGTCTACGCTCGCATTAGCACCTGATATCTCGATCACAACACACAGGTATCAACTGAGGTTAGGTTATGTCCGATGACGGCTATGGGCGCAGCAGGGCAAGTATCTTTTTTCCTGTTTTCAGTATAGGGCAGGCAAAACTGGTGGTTGTATTGCTTATGCTTTTACTGGTTATGGTCAGCGCCGTTGTGCCCGATAGAGCTGAGGGAGGAGGGTGGTTGCTGGTCCAGCAGATGATCTTGGTTGGATACAAGGATGTTGGGAGTCTTAGTGAAGGGTCAAGTTATAGATTGGTAGTAATGGTTAGTTTTTCTATGGCGGTTATTTTGTCTTGGATTGCTGCCATTGTGATGTCATTGACTCGTCTTCATATGCGTGCTTTTCAGACTGTTGAGAGAAAAAGTTATTTATCAAGAGTTTTGACTGTTGGGGTCATACTGGTATTCCTGTTACTGCCTATGTTTCAAGCGCTGCCAAATAGTGAGTTGCACTTCTCATATCATGTGTTTAGGGCGATGTGGGAAAGTAAGTTGTTGATAATCGGGGCGAGCGTTGTGTATTTTTTGCTCTCTTTGTCGCTTTGGGTGCTGGTTTTATTTGAGGTTTCTAACTTGCTGGGTTGGAGATCGTCAACGCGTAGTTGAACTCTGCCATGGCCAAGCAGCGAGTTGCTGACCGTTTGCAGTCGATCGCAACTGGCTGCTTCTGGCCGATTTCTGCCTGTCACGAAGGGCAGTAGTCGACCCGAAGCTGACATTCGAAGTAAGAAAATAAATCAGTCCTCTTTTTCCTTGAGGCCTCAGTGCTGACCCGCCAGGATAGGCCTGATCGACTGAGCATCGGCTTTCAGTGCGAAGTAGGTCCATATGCCTCCAAAAAGATCCACTACTCCGAAGAGAACGATCATTGGACTGGCGAGGCCAACGACAGCGAAGGTAGTGAAGGCCACGAAGACGGCGAAGCGCGTGTACACCGACGCTTCCAAAAATGGCTTGTTTTTGTGCTTGGCTGCGACCCATGCGTAGATGCCGATATTGAACGCGATAACGCCAACCACGTGAATCCAGACCTCGGAGGTTGGTGGAATCCGAAAGATCGCCAGCAAGAAGTTCGGCGCGACGACTAACACGGCACCCACGACGAACAAATAGATGGCGAAGACCTTGGCACTGAACGCAGACCTGGACATATTTTCCATTCCTTTAGTGATGAACGGCAGATGGAGCGAATGAATCCTGGAGGCCTGACGTTTGACATGAGCGGCTGGGCCGGGCTCGCCGGAACAAGCCTTTCGATGGAAGGGTTGACCTCAGGGGCACACAGCGTTTTCAGCCTTAGGGGCAGGTAGCCAGAGGCCAACCGACTTGCGCTGCACGGAGGAGGCTGGCCTTAACAACCAAGCGGTGAAATGGGGCAATGACGAAGATGTAGGCCCGGCCTAGACGGTTGTGGCACTGGACCACGGTTGAAAAAACGAGTTGGTGACTGCCTTCTGGCTCTGCCTCTCCAGAACATAGAACCGATATCCGGAAGTCGAGGTGCTTGTCGTCCTCTCCCAACACGATTTCAGTCTGGTTCGTGCTGTAGACCTTGAAGATTCCAATCCGATTAGCAAGTGATGCCAAGTGTTTGGCTGTCTTGAGACCGAAACAGGCAACGATAGTGTCTCGGACTTTCGTGAGCCATCCGATCCAGGATGGCTGGTGGGAAAAGATGAATCGAGCTAGCAAATCTGGATTGTTGGATGTGCCCGCAGGGAGCCGAATCGCAAAAGCGTCCGCTAGGTTCATCGACTTGTAAAGGTGGGTGATGCCGGACCTCGAGGGGACTGGCACGGACGTAATGAGCTCGAATTCTCTGGGCATCGGGGATCTCTCCTGAGGTCTAATTACTAATTAGGCGACATGCCATGTCGCGTTTCTTGTTGCGATGGCTTGTCGTATAACGCTCCTTGTCGCCCTGCAAGTGCTTGTCTATCTTAGAAGTGGTTGCGGCAAACGTGACATCGCCCTGAGAGAAACACAACAAGGGCGGCGGTAAGCTCTGCTGCCTTCTGGATTCGAAAGCGGCATCGGTAACGCTACCCATTTGCCATCACTGTGTCCACCGTCCGCTTTTGGCCGAGAGTCGCCTCTGGCCACGTGCAGAAATCAGTCAGAAGTGAACGCTTGGCGCCGGTACCTACGGCCAGATTCGACCCAAGACGTCCTGATGTATCAGACATAAAACCGTAGGGTCACCTCACAGCCGCAGCCGTAAGGTTTCAAACAGCGTGCGGTCTTCCTTTTTGGCCGAGCGCGCATGGCGCCGAATGACCTGCAACAGGCATTCGGTGAAGCAGACCGCCGGATTGCTCAGTGCGCCATTGCGGCGTGTCACGATGCTCAGCTGTCGGGGCTCGAACTGCTCGGTCAGCCCCAGGGATACCACACGCCCCAGAAATGGCGGGGCTGTGCTCACGATGGACGGCCCCCAGGTGCACATGTCGGCCCGCTCGACCATCATCTGCAAAATGGCCAGTGAATGAGCACGCACGATTCGATTCTCATCAATCTGCGCGCCGTGTTTCCAGAACAGTTCCTGCATCAGCCCGTCGTGCCCGTCCGGCGCGTAGTTCAGGGTCCAGTTTTCTTCCAGTAACTCGTGGATTGATCGCGCATGCTGTCGGGCGTGACCCTCGCGGACCAGCACCGAGGTCTGGTAATCGAGCAAGGTTTCGCAGGCGAATTCCTGGGTTGATTGTGTGGGATGGAGTTGGCCAATCGCAAAGTCCATGCTGCCGTCGCGCAGCAGCGGTTGGGCAACGGCCATCAGGCTTTCGAACAGTTCCAGCTTGATTTGTGGCATACGTTCGCGAAAAGCCAGCACGACTTCGGGCAGGAAGGTCAGGGCAACCCAAGGGGTGATCCCGACGCAGAGCCGGCCTTGAGCCTTCCCACGCATGTGATCAAGCTCGGTCTGTGCGTGCTCCAGTTGCTTGATCACCAGCCGGGCGTGAGTCAGCAGCACTTTGCCATATTCGGTGAAGTTCAGACCGCTGGCGGTTCGGGTAAACAGCGGTAGCTGCTGGCTGGTTTCCAACTCGCGCAGTGCTTTGGTCACAGCGGCCTGGGAAATCTCCAGCGAACGAGCGGCCGCGCGGATACTGCCGGTTTCGGCGCTGGCAATCAGCGCCTGTAATTGATGCAGTTTCATCTGCTCACCCTGGTGACAACTAATGGTTGTCATCATAACCAAACTGCGCCTCCCCAGCCCAGCGCCCGTTCCCTAAGATCGACCCCAACAGCGCTTTCGCTGCCGCACAGCCCCTGTCGAAGGAGAACACCCATGAATGCCGGCCTGGTCCTGCCTGGTATTGCCGCGATGCAAGATGAAATGATCGCGATACGTCACAGTATTCACGCGCACCCTGAACTGGGTTTTGAAGAATTCGCCACCAGTGAGCTGGTTGCAGCGTGTTTGACTCAGTGGGGCTTTGAGGTCAGTACTGGGGTGGGCAAGACCGGGGTCGTTGCCACCCTGAAAAATGGCGAAGGCCGGTCCATTGGCTTGCGCGCTGACATGGATGCGCTGCCGATACAGGAAACCTCTGGTTTGCCTTATGCCAGCCGGATCGACGGAGTCATGCATGCCTGCGGTCACGACGGTCATACAGCAGTCCTGCTGGCAGCCGGTCAGTACCTGGCCCGGACACGGGCGTTCAATGGCACCGTGCACCTGATTTTCCAACCGGCGGAAGAAGGGCTGGGCGGTGCCAGGAAAATGCTGGAGGAAGGGCTGCTCGAACGGTTTCCGTGCGATGCGATTTTCGCCATGCATAACGTGCCGGGTTATCCCGTCGGGCATTTGGGTTTTTACAGCGGACCGTTCATGGCGTCTGCCGACACGGTTAACATCAAAATCATCGGTAACGGTGGCCATGGCGCGGTGCCGCACAAAGCCGTCGACCCGGTGGTGGTCGGTGCCTCGATCGTGATGGCCCTGCAAAGCATCGTCTCGCGCAACGTTAACCCGCAGGAGATGGCGATTATCACGGTGGGCTCCCTGCATGCCGGGAGCGCCTCGAATGTCATCCCGTCCAGCGCCGACCTGAGCCTGAGCGTACGCGCCCTGACCCCCGAGATTCGCCACTTGCTGGAAGTCAGAATCACTGAATTGGTCAAGGGCCAGGCCGAGAGTTTTGGCGCCCGGGTCCACATCGATTACCAGCATTGCCATCCGGTGTTGATCAATGATCCCGAACAGACAGCATTTGCCCATGAAGTCGCCCGCGACTGGCTGGGAGAGGAACACCTGATCGATGACTTGCGGCCGTTCACGGCCAGCGAGGACTTTGCTTTTGTCCTGGAAAAGTGCCCCGGCAGCTATCTGGTGATCGGCAACGGCGAGGGAGAAGGCGGGTGCCTGCTGCACAACCCCGGCTACGACTTTAATGACGGCTGCCTGCCGGTGGGCGCGAGCTATTGGGTCAAGCTGGTCGAACGTTTTCTGTGTTGAGACGGCGCATTTTCGCCCGTTGTGCCGGTAAAAAATCTGCGGCCTGAAGAGGAATAAAAATGAACAAGATGATTGCAGCCGTTTCCCTGGTGTTCCTGACGGTCTCGAGCCTGGCGGGGGCGGCCGACTGGTCTGGCAAAGTGTTGAAGCTGGGGGTGGACCCGACGTATCCACCGCTGGAATACAAGAACCAGGATGGCACGCTGACCGGCTTCGGGGTCGACATCGCCGAGGCGTTGTGCGCCGAACTGAAAGCCCGATGTGTCTGGGTGGAAAGCAGCTGGGACGGGATGATCCCGGGACTGCTGGCGCGCAAGTTCGATGCGGTGGCGTCTTCGATGACCATCACACCCAAACGCCTGGAGCAGATTGCGTTTACCGACAAGGTGTCCAATGCACCGGCACGGTTAGTGGTCAAACGTGGATCGGGATTACAGCCGACCCTCGAATCGCTCAAGGGCAAGCGCATTGGTGTGGAGCAGGGCTCGACCCAGGAGTCCTATGCCAAAGCGGTTTGGGGTTCCAAAGGCGTGGACGTTCTTTCCTATCAGAATCAGGACCAGGTGTACGCCGACCTGGTCGTGGGGCGACTTGATGCCTCGTTGCAGGGTTCCATTCAAGCCAGTTACGGCTTCTTGAAAACAGCGGCGGGTAAGGACTATGAATTTGCCGGTGCCACTCTGGATGACCCGGGCTTCTTCGGCGTCGGTGATGGCCTTGGTCTGCGCAAGGACGATGTCGCGTTGCGCGAAGATTTGAACAAAGCCCTGGCAACCATTCTCGCCAACGGTACTTACTCGCGGATCAACAACAAGTACTTCGATTTTGACGTCTACGGCGCCCAGTAACGCGTCGTCGTTAGCTTGAACAGGGCGCTCGTTCGAGCGCTCTATTGCCCCCCCTTCACCTCACCCTGACAAGAACAAGGAGAGTGAGATGCTTCTGGAAGGTTTTGGCCCGCAGATTCTGCTGGGCACCCTGGCGACCATCAAACTGGCGCTTTGTTCATTGCTGATCGCCGTCCTGGCCGGGCTGATGGGCGCCAGTTCCAGGTTGTCGTCCAATCGTTTGTTGCGCACGCTGGCCACGGCTTACACGACCGTGATCCGCAGCATGCCGGACCTGGTGATCATGTTGCTGCTGTTCTTCAGCCTGCAGATGCTGCTCAACCGGATGACCGATTGGCTGGGCATCGCCCAAATAGATATCGACCCGTTTCTGGCCGGTGTCGTGACGCTGGCATTCATTTACGGGGCCTACTTTACCGAGACATTCCGCGGCGCCTTCCAGGCAGTCCCGACGGGGCAGATCGAAGCCGCGAGGGCCTACGGCATGACCCACGGGCAGACCTTTCGCAAAATCCTGTTCCCGCAAATGTTGCGCCATGCGCTACCCGGCATTGGCAACAACTTGCAGGTGTTGATCAAATCGACTGCGCTGGTATCGATCATCGGCCTGACAGATGTGGTCAAGGCCACGCAGGATGCGGGCAAGGGCTCGATGCAGTTCTTTTACTTCACCCTGGTCGGCGGCCTGATCTACCTCGCCATTACCACGGTAGCCAATGGTGTGTTGATGTGGCTGGAGCACCGCTACTCGGTCGGTGTCAGGAAGGCTGCGTTATGAACGGCATTCTTCAAGACTACTGGCAGGCTTACCTGTGGAGTGACGGGCCATACTTTTCCGGGTTGGCGGTGACGTTGTGGCTGCTCATACTTTCGGTGGTGATGGGTTTTGTGCTCGCGGTACCGTTGTCGATTGCCCGCGTCAGCCGCAACCCGCTGCTGCGCCTGCCGGTCTGGTGTTACACCTACGTGTTTCGTGGCACCCCGTTGTACATCCAGTTGCTGTTCTTTTACACCGGGGTGTACAGCTTGCATGTGGTGCGGTCCCAGGATTTTCTCAACGCTTTTTTCCGTGACGGCTTCAACTGCACGGTGCTGGCTTTCGGGCTCAATACCTGTGCCTACATGACCGAGATTTTTGCTGGCGCCATCAGGGCGACCGCCCACGGAGAAGTCGAGGCCGCCAGTGCCTACGGAATGAGCCGGTTCACGCTTTATCGGCGGATTATTCTGCCGTCGGCATTGCGCCGCGCGCTGCCGTTTTTCAGCAATGAAGTGATTCTGATGCTGCATTCCACCTCGGTGGCCTTTACCGCCACGGTGCCCGATTTGCTGAAGATCGCCCGGGATGTCAACTCGGCGACCTATGCATCCTTTACCGCCTTTGGCATTGCCGGGGTGTTGTACGCCACCAGTGCTTTTTTCCTGATCTGGCTGTTTCGACGCGGCGAGCTGCATTGGCTGGCCTACCTCAAACCGCGGACGCACTGACCCCTATCGGACTTGCTCGAATGTATAAATTGATCGTTGAAGATGTCCATAAAAACTACGGCAACCATGAAGTGTTGAAAGGGGTTTCGCTCAAGGCCAGGGCGGGTGATGTGATCAGCATCATCGGCTCCTCCGGGTCCGGGAAAAGTACCTTCTTGCGTTGTATCAACCATCTGGAACAACCGTCGGCCGGGCGCATTGTTGTCAATGACGAAGAGTTGCTCACCCGCAGAAACTCAAGGGGTGAGTTTTGTGTGGTTAACCCCGGGCAGTTACGGAGCCTGCGCAGCCGGTTGTCGATGGTGTTTCAGCACTTCAATTTGTGGAGCCACATGTCCGTGCTGGAAAACATCATCGAGTGCCCGATGAGCGTGCTCGGTATCAGTCGGGCGCAGGCGCTGGAGCGGGCGCGTCATTACCTTGCCAAGGTGGGGCTGCCACAAAAAGTCGAGGGCCAGTACCCGGTGCATTTGTCCGGCGGCCAGCAACAGCGGGTGGCCATTGCACGTGCGTTGGCCATGGAGCCTGAGGTGATGCTGTTCGACGAACCGACCTCAGCCCTTGACCCTGAACTGGTGGGCGAAGTGCTCAAGGTCATGCAGCAACTGGCAGAAGAGGGCAGGACGATGGTGGTCGTCACCCACGAAATGGCGTTTGCCAGGCAGGTGTCGAACCACGTCATGTTTCTACATCAGGGGCGGGTGGAGGAGTCGGGAGCGCCAGGCACGCTGCTGGAACAGCCTCAAAGCGAGCGGTTGCAGCAGTTCCTGGCCGGGAGTCTCAAGTAGTTAAATTTCGATTTTCCAGGCGTGAAGGATAATTTCGAATACTAACGCCAGCAGAGCAATCGACCGACCGCATCTGGCCGATCTGTGCCTATCGCCACTGTCAGCTTCACGCCCTGAGGAAGTCAGTCAACCTAAATCGAGGTTCTTCAGCAGCGGTGAGCCGCGCTTCCTCAATGCATTCAAATAGGTGGTTTCATCGTAGAGCGTCCTGGTCTGCCAGCACCGATACAGAATCCGAATCCACTTAAACGCGAGTGCGCGTACAGCAGCTTGGTAGGTGCTCCCTTCAGCTTTCAGGCACCCGGCTTTTATCAAAAACTTGGCTACTCCGAATTCGGACGCCTGGCAGACTATCCACCGGGACATACCCGGCTCTATTACCAGAAGTCATTGTGCTGACAGCGTTTTGATCTTGGCCCGATAGCTGCCTCGTAGCAGACCACTATCGGCCGATTCTGTTGAAAAAGTCGGCCATGGTTTGCGCATCAGAAAAGTACGCGTCCGAGATTGAAATCTTTACTTTTGGCAGTGGCTTCCGGACTCTGATTTCACCTGGCAGCGTGCAAAAAAGGCGTTTTCACCAGTCAATGATCAGGCAGTTTGGGCAAAGCGACTTTTTCAACAGAATCGGCCAGAAGGAGACATTCGTTTGCGTCGGGATGCCCCCTATCCAGTCGTCAGGCATTAAGCACTGTTGAGATGGTCGCATATGAGCTCGATGAACCGCTGGGTCTTCGCAGGAAGCAGCCGTGTTTCGGTCAGTGCGTAGACCGAGATGCGAGTGCGACTACGACGAGATGTGCCACATCCTCGAAGGCACCGTGCGCCTGACCGATGCGGACGGCGTGGCGAAGACCTTCGGGCCGGGGGATTCGTTCGTGGTGGCGGCGGAGTTCAGGGGAGCCTGGGAAAACATCACGCCGGTGCGCAAGGTGTATTTCATTCTCGGATGAGTTCGGCCCGGGCGGATAACGATGACAACTTTGCCGTCGCCTACCTGGGCCTGTCCCGCACCGGCTCCGGGTCCGTCACCCGCGGATCGGACTTGCGCCCGGCCCTGGCAAGCCGGGACGACGCGTCGTGCGAGCAACCAGGCCTGCGCTTCGCCTGGGAACGCCGGCAGCCCGTACGTCAACGCAAGTTCCAAGGCCGGTTACAAGGGGTATAACTATTAGAACAACAGGCGGGTCACCCAGAACAGGCCCTCCAAAGGCAGCGTCCGGGCCAGGCGCTCCAGGCCTGATCGACGCCTGCGGCGCGGAGCGATGTGATGAGTTCCAGAGCATGGCGATGGGCTCGCAAGAGCCTTTATGGCTGCATCGAGCTGGCCTTGCTGGTCGCTCCACTGTGCGCCAGCGCCATGTTCAAGTGCCAAGCCAGGGACGGAGCCATCAGCTACACCAGCCAAGCCATCGCCAGCGCCCGCTGCACTCGCCTGAATGGCATGGCGGGCGCTGGTGTCGGCGCCAAGGCAATGGCCCTGCCACGGCTTGTGCGGGACGACAACCCGGGCGCGGTGCGGATTCGGGTGTACACCTTTATCCACAAGGGTATTCGTCAATATGTGAGCCGGCGCCCCGTCGGGATCTCCGCACGGGTCGATGTCCTTGAGCTCTATTACATCAAGGGCTGCTATCTGTGCATGGCGCCGAAGGATTTCAAGGTCGCCTCACTGCGCCTGGACACCCATTCCTATCGGCGGGAGATCGAAGCCGCTTCGGGTCATTATGGTGTCGACAGGGCGCTGGTCCGCGCAGTGATACATGCCGAATCGGCGTTTCGCCCCAACGCCATTTCCGAAGCCGGCGCCCAGGGGCTGATGCAGTTGATGCCCGCCACCGCCGAGCGCTTCGCCGTGGACGATCCGTTCGACGCACGACAGAACATTCGTGGCGGCGTGCGCTACCTGGCCTGGCTGCTCAAACGCTTCAACGGCAACCAGGTGCTGGCGTTGGCAGGTTACAACGCCGGCGAAGCGTCCGTGGTCGAGTACAACGGGGTGCCTCCCTACGCCGAGACGCAATCCTACGTCACCCTCGTGCGGTCCTTGACCGAACGCTATCGCAACCATCGCTAGTACCGTAGGGCGCATAACCCGGAATAGGTAATACGCCGGCCCCTCCACGGCGGATAACGCTGGCGCGTTATCCGCCCTACGAAAGCAATCAGGTTCTGCGCTCGATCAATACGCCGGGTGGGGAATGGCTCAACCGAACTTCCACGCTCACCGGTAGCTATCGACCCATAACGGTCATTTGTCCGCCGACGATGGAAGCTCTAGCTCCGAGCTACAGCTTGAAATGCTGGCATTCTGGAAATTTTACAACCAGGTAAGTTGTCAATTTTTTTGTAGCAAGAGGGCCTCAATGAGGCCCTCATCGCCAAAACCTGGTTGTACTCAGTTCGCCTTTATTGGCACCGTCACGGTTTTGCCGAAGGCCGATTTGATGGTCGCTGTCGGGCTAGGCGACGGGCCACTGCCGACGGTCGTCACCGCTATCTGCCAACGTGCGCCTGTAGGCGTAAGCGTCAGGGTGGCGGCGCCAAGGTTCACCGTACCGGTTGTGGTCGTGGCAGTCGCCGTGATGGTATTGCCCGTGCCACGCGAAGTGGTGCCGGACAAGACCCAGTAGTAGCGGCTGTTGCTGCGGGCGGTGACGGTAGCGCTGGTGACGATCAGATTCTCGTTGACCGCTGCCGAGACCGCCACGGACACCGTCGCCGGTGCCGATTCCGCACCCTTGGCGTCGGCGGCCTTATAGGTAAAGGTCGCGGTGAACGGCGCGGGGACTGTTGCCGGTGGTGTGTAGGTCACGCGCGTACCATCGGTGCTGACCACGCCCTTGCCGGAGTCCGGTTGCTCCAGCCCCACCACTTTAAGTGGCACGTTACCGTCAGGGTCGCTGTCGTTGGCCAGGACGTTGATGATCACCGGTTGGCCGGTGTTGCTGATGGCGCTGTCGGCGTTGGCGATCGGTTTTTGGTTATCGCCGTCCTCGACATGTTTATCGCCAGTGCGGAAAGTCGGCAGCGCAGCAGAATTGACGTAGGTGACGCCATCCCAGCCAGGCAGGGGTGTTGGCATCAACTGAAACTGGCCGGGGTGCTCGACATCCCAACGCAGCAGCATGGACGTGTCCTCGTGCTGAGTGTTGTGGCAGTGCTCCATGTAGGTCCCGGCAAATTCACGGAAGCGGATCGCAATGTCCACGTCCTTCGAACTGTCGATGCCTTCGCCGATGAGATAGACGTCCTTGCGGGCCCATTTTTCCCATTCCGGCGGCGCCTTGCCGTCACGGTTGAGGACGATGCCTTCTTCGAAATGCACGTGCACCGGGTGGCTCCAGCCGTTGCCGCCGTTCCTTATTTTCCACACTTCCAGGGTGCCGTCGCCGGAGAACCCGGCAGGGGTCGGGCCGTTAGCCAGTTGCGGAGCGGCGCTGATGATTCGAGGGTCCATTTGGAAGCCGAAACCGCCGTCGGTCTTGATTGTCCAGGGTTGTTCGTCGGTACCGTCGGAGCGACCGAAAGTGAACTCGCGATGCCGCGCCGCCTTGAGCGTGGCCTGCACCGTCGGGTCGTCACGGTTGAGGGTCAGCGGGATCATGGTCTTGCCGGCCGGTTTGCTCGGTTTGGCGGGTTCGTAGTCGGCGGGGTTCATGCTCACGTCCTGGCCGGCATAAGACTGGACCACCAGCTGCATGAACTTGCCCACCACCGGGTCGCCGGCGTCCCATTCCAGCCCTTTGCTGCCCAGCTTGAGCAGCGCTTTGTACTTCCCGGACAGCACATCGGCCAGGCTCAGCGGTACAGGCTCTGGACCCTTGCCGTTCTGGTGTTCCATCAGGTTGACGAAGTACAGCTTGTCGCCGGTCTTGATCCCGTATTTTGAGAAGTTGACGATGATGTCGAAACGCTCGGCGATGCCCTGGGTGGGCAGGATGGCGTTGTGGTCCTGCAGGTCGCCGTCACCGTCCAGGTCCATGCTGCCGTCGAACGGCACGGCGTGTTCCATGAGGTTGCCGTCGTTGGCAATCATGTGGAACGGCACGCGGGTATAGGACAGACCGGAACCTGCAGGTCCGGGGAATTCGCCGCCGGTGCCAACAACTTCACGCACCAGCGCGATCCTGAAGAAGCGCGACACCGAGCCATTGAGAATGCGGAAACGATAGCTGCGCGCCCGCACATTCAGGCGCGGCTGGTACTGCCAGTTGACCAGGATCTGATCGCCGAGAAAACCATCGGTGTTGAACGGGTTGAACCACAGTTGGCCGTTCTGATCCCAGGCCTTGTCGGCAATCATCAGGTTCACATCGTAGTCGCGGTTGCCCCAGGGCAACGCCGAACCGCTGGGCAGGCGCAGGTTGACGCCGTCTTCGAAGGCTTCGTTACCGCGGTCCATGGCGCTGTAGTAATTCATCATCACCGCGTTGCCCTTGTAGACGTTTTGCGCAGTGAAATCGAGCATGTGGTCATGGAACCAGTG
>NZ_JBFUHR010000036.1:0-35782 GCF_056402295.1 Pseudomonas sp. P4_B3 | reverse complement strand
AAACTTGGCTCAGCAATCGTTGGTTACATCTTTGATTTCTCGCGGAGTAACTTGTGATGCTGATAATCTGTTGACTAGCAGTCTGACTCCACAAGCACCCACACGAATTGCTTGATTCAGTTGTTAAAGAGCGGTTGGTTAAGATCTTTCGTCTCAACCGAGGCGCGCATTCTACAGCAGCCTCATTTGCTGTCAAGTGATTATTTTCAGAAGTTTTCCAAGTTTCCTTTTCAACTTCAACCACTTGCGCTTCAGATCTCTCGTCAGCGGGAGGCGAATTCTACAGCGTTACACGCTGCTGTCAACACCCCTTTTTCAACTTCCTTTTGGCTTCGATGACCTGAAGCAACCTGCTGCCGAAAACTGCATAACTCATTGTTTACCAAGGAGTTTTCCGTTTCGACTGCGCCGGAAGTGGGGCGAATTATAGGCCTCCAGAATCTGCCGTCAAGCACTGATTCTGGCTTTCTACCGATATGTACAAAAACACTGCATATATATAGACGCGCCTGCGGGGAATGCGCAGTATATTGCCCAACACAAAAAGAAATACCCTTGATTCCTATATTTCGGACGATGCCACGTAATGAATGATCAGCCTCGCAGCCTGGCCTCTACCCTGTTCTCGGTTGGGCTGCTGCTCATAGCCATGGCATCGATCCAGTCCGGAGCCTCCCTGGCCAAAAGCATGTTCTCCGTTGTTGGCCCTCAGGGGACGACAACATTACGACTGATTTTTGCCAGCGTGATCATGATGCTGATACTGCGTCCATGGCGGGCAAAACTCACCGCAAGATCCCTGCGCACCGTCATCGTCTACGGGATGGCGCTGGGCGGCATGAACTTCCTCTTCTATATGTCATTGCAAACCGTCCCGCTGGGCATCGCGGTGGCTCTTGAATTCACCGGCCCACTGGCCGTGGCGATCTACGCCTCGCGTCGCGCTATCGACTTTTTGTGGATCGCCCTGGCTGCCGTCGGCTTGCTGTTACTGATACCAACAGGAGAAGCGACAGCAGGAATCGATCTGGTAGGCGCCGGTTATGCCTTGGGTGCAGGGATCTGCTGGGCACTGTACATTCTGTTTGGCCAAAAGGCCGGGGCCGATAATGGCGTGCAAACCGCCGCACTGGGGGTAATGATCGCCGCGCTTTTTGTAGCCCCTATCGGTATTGTCCATGCCGGCTCCGCATTGCTGACCCCGTCACTGATCCCCGTGGCCCTTGGCGTCGCCGTCTTGTCCACTGCCCTCCCCTACACCCTGGAGATGGTCGCTCTGACCCGCATGCCGGCCAGAACCTTCGGCACATTGATGAGCATTGAGCCTGCCTTCGGTGCGTTATCGGGCTTGCTGTTCCTGCATGAATACCTCTCACTGTCGCAGTGGATGGCAATCCTGTGCATCATCCTGGCCTCCGTCGGCGCAACCATGACCATGAGCACTGCCGCCAGGCCAGCAGTAGCGGCAGATTGAGAGCGGAGATGACACGGGTCTGGTATTTACCGCTCAACTAGGCCATGTTTAGCCCCGCAACCCAAGGTCATGCCATGGACAAATCCAGATAGGGATATCGGTACGCGTCAAGCGAAAGCGAATGCAGCCAGACCCGGGCACAAGATCCGGGGACGCTAAAAGGACAGTAATGAAACGAATTTTGATACTGGTCGCCGTACTTGCAATTGCAGGCTGCGCAGCGACCTCGGAAACACAGATCAAGCACGGCAAGAAAGGGCTACACATCAACTGCTCCGGATTGTCTTCATCCTGGGACAAGTGCTACGCCAGCGCCGCCAACTCCTGCGCACCCAAGGGATACAAGGTCATTGCCAAGTCGGGAGATGCCGTGGAAGAGCCCGGCGACTATCCTTTTGGCCTCAATCCTGCGGGTTATACCAGCCGCAGCATGATCGTCATCTGCAAATAGGCAAGGTCGTCGCGTCAGATTCTCGGACTTGCGATCTGACGGCCGATTTCCTCGTAGCTGGACTTCAGCACTGTGCGCTGGATATCCGGGCTAGCGAGCATACGCGCCACGACCAGCGCGCCAATACATTGCGACAGAATCGCCCACGCCAGGCTGTCGCTTTGCAAAACACCTGCCCAACTTTCCTGAAGCCGACAAATCCAGTGCTCTGCCTGTTGGCGGACTGTCAGGTCGGAACGGGCAATTTCCGCCCCCAATGCCGGTAATGCACAACCGGTTTCCGGATTCTCGACGTGAGACATGCTCAGGTACTGTTTCAAGCAGCGCTCAAGCTTGTCACGATCCTGCCCTTCCCCCAGTCGCGCCAGACTTTGACCCAACTCACGTTCAACAATGGTTGCGAACAACTCGTCTTTCGACGAGAAGTGGCTGTAGAAAGCACCGCCACTCAAGCCAATCGCCTTCATCAGGCCGTCCACGCCCACCGTTGAAAATCCCGATTTCTTGGCCGATACCGCGCTGCTTTCCAGCAGCCTTTGCCTGGTTTCCAGCTTGTGACTGGCCGAATAACGCATTGTCCTTCTCCCGAGGTTGATCACCTTGACGCTTGTCGAATCGTAGCATAACGTTCGTTTAGCTAACGATCGTTTACCAAAAGGGATCTACCCATGAATAACAAGAAGGTCGTACTGGTTGTCGGTGCAGGTGATGCCACGGGCGGCGCCATTGCCAAGCGTTTTGCCCAAGAGGGTCTTGTCGCCTGCGTCACCCGCCGCAGTGCGGACAAGCTCCAGCCACTGGTGGATGCCATCAAGGCCGATGGTGGCGAGGCCCACGGTTTTGCCTGCGATGCACGCAAGGAGGAAGACGTGATCGCGCTGGTCGAGCGGATCGAAAGCGAGATCGGCCCCATCGAGGCATTTGTCTTCAACATCGGCGCCAACGTGCCGTGCAGCATTCTCGAAGAAACCGCCCGCAAGTATTTCAAGATTTGGGAAATGGCCTGTTTTTCCGGCTTCCTCAACGCGCGTGAAGTGGCCAAGCGCATGGCCAGGCGCCAGCGGGGTACGATCCTGTTCACCGGCGCCACCGCAGGCATGCGTGGCGCTGCCGGGTTCGCCGCATTTGCGGGTGCCAAGCACGGCATTCGTGCACTGGCGCAAAGCATGGCCCGAGAGCTCGGCCCCATGAATATTCACGTTGCCCATGTCGTCGTCGACGGCGCCATCGATACCGACTTCATCCGTGAAAGCTTCCCGGAAAAATATGCCACCAAGGATCAGGATGGCATCCTGAATCCCGAGCATATCGCCGAAAATTACTGGTACCTGCACAGCCAGCCCCGCGATGCCTGGACCTTCGAGCTGGACCTTCGCCCCTGGAGCGAACGCTGGTAATTCCCCAAAAAAAACAACAAGATGAGCGCCTTGACCATGAGCAAAACCGTGGAGTTCTACTTCGACCTCGGCAGCCCCGCCACCTATCTGGCCTATACCCAGCTACCGAAAATTTGCGCACAGACTGATACCCGGTTGATCTACATTCCGTTCTTGCTGGGCGGAGTGTTCAAAGCCACCGGCAACGCCTCTCCGGCGACTGTCCCGGCCAAGGGCCGCTACATGTTTCAGGATCTGGACCGCTACGCCAAACGCTACGGCGTGCCCCTGAAATTCAATCCGCACTTCCCGATCAACACCTTGATGCTCATGCGCGCCGTGACAGGCATGCAGTTGCGCCACCCTGAACGCTTTGCCGCCTTCATCGACTGCCTGTTCAACGCCATTTGGGTCGACGGTCGCAGCCTGGATGAACCGGCAACCGTCGCGGCAGTATTGAGCGAAAACGGATTCGATCCACAAGAGGTGCTGGCCCTGACCGCCGATGAGGAAGTCAAAGCCCTGCTCAAGGACAACACCGAAAAAGCCGTGCAGCGAGGAGTGTTTGGTGCGCCGAGCATGTTTGTCGATAACCAGCTGTACTTCGGCCAGGATCGACTGGACTTCGTACTCGAGGCCCTGGGTTAAATCTCGACCACCAACCGCCCCTTTGCCGCTCCTGACAAGAGCAGTACATGGGCGTCTTCTGCGGATTCCAGCGTGAACGAGTGCGGGTCAAGCAATGGCGCGAGCTTGCCCGCCTCAATCAACTGCGCCGCCTCGTGCAGAATCTCGCCGTGATGCTCACGCCCCTTGCCGGTCAGGAGCGGCAGCAAAGTGAAGACACCGGAGTAAGTCGCCCCGCGAAAGGAAAGCGGTGCCAGGCTGTGCTGCCCCCACCCCAGGCAACTGAGCACATGACCGTGATACATCCGTGCCGCCTTGAATGACGCATCCAGCGTTTCCCCCCCCACTGTGTCATAGACAATGTCGAAGCCCTCACCGGCCGTATGCTCCGCCACATAGTCTTCAACCGAAGACTTGCGGTAATCGATAAACGTCGCGCCGAACCCTTCGATAATCGACTGCTGCCCGGCAGAGCCCGTAGCAAAAACTTCTGCGCCAAAAGCGCGGGCGATTTGCACCGCGACATGGCCAACACCACCGGCGCCACCATGGATCAATACCTTCTGCCCGAGCCGAACGCGAGCCCGGTCGACCAGACCTTCCCAAGCGGTGATCAGCACCAGCGGCAATCCGGCAGCCTCACGCATGCTCAAGTTGCGCGGTTTACGTGCCAACAGCCGTGCATCGACCGCCGCGTATTCGGCCAATGAACCTTGAATACCACCAATACCGGTGGCCATGGCGTACACCTCATCCCCCGGCAGCCAGCCACTGACGCCCTCCCCCAACGCCGCTACGGTCCCGGCCAGATCCATTCCCACTATTGCCGGCAATGGTTGCCCCGCATGGGTCGCCTGCCCGGAGCGGATTTTTCCATCCAGCGGATTCACACCGCTGGCCCGGATCCTGACCAATACCTGCCCCGCCTGCGGCACCGGCCGTGCAACGCAAACCAAACGTAATGGCGCATTGGCCGAGTCGACCATCAGAGCGCGCATATTCAGTGAGCCAGTCATTTCGCCATGTCCCATCAGAAGTGAATACAGGATCAATCTTGCCTCGCCCTATTCATGCCGATAAGACGCCATATCGCTATAGTGATCATGCCGATACAGCATCAATGAGGAATCCCGTGGACAAACTCAATGCAATGGCGATTTTCGTGCGGGTGGTCGAACGGGGCAGTTTTTCCGCCGTTGCCCGGGAGTTGCAGACCAGCCAGCCGACCATCAGCAAAGTATTGCAAGCACTGGAAACCCGATTGGGCGGAAAGCTGATTGCCCGCAGCACCCGCAAGCTATCCCTGACGGACGAAGGTCAGCGCTATTACAACGAATGCCGGACCATCCTCGCCGCCGTGGATGCGGCAGAACATAGCTTCCAGTCCGGTCGGGAAAGGGTCGCCGGACCTCTGAAAATCGGCTCGTCGGTGAGTTTCGGGCGCCTGCAGATCGCACCCCGGTTGCCGGACTTTCTCAAACACTACCCTGACGTACAGATAGACCTGCAACTGAGCGATCAAAACCTGGATCTGGTCGGCGAAGGGCTGGACGTCACATTCCGGATCGGTGCCCTGAACGACAGTGGCCTGATCGCTCGCCATGTCGGCAGTACCCAACGTGTGACCGTCGCATCACCTGACTACCTCAGGCAAAACGGCCAACCGCAAACACCGCAGGAACTGGGCAGGCACAACTGCCTGATGTTCAACCTGCTGAGCAGTCAAAACCTGTGGGTGTACACAAAAGACGCCCAACGCCACGAAGTGCGGATCAAGGGCAATGCGCAGAGCAACAATTCCGAGGCGATCCGCGAAATGGTGCTGGGGGGATTGGGGATTGCGCTGTCACCGGTGTGGCTATTCAGCGAAGACCTGAGCGCCGGCCGGGTGAGCGCGATTTTGCAGGACTACAGTACGTTGTCGCTGCCAATTTATGCCGTATCCCTGGCGAATCGTCGCCAATCCGCCAGGGTCAAAGCCTTTGTCGACTATATGGCTCAGGCGCTGGAAAAAGCGCCTGAGCTGCACATAAACAAATAGCTACACAGGAACCAGTAGCTGTACCCGATCAGATAGCCGTAGTGCGAGTGTTCAGCCACTCAAGTGCAACACCCTCGACCAACGGACTCAGACGCTCACGCACTTCGGCGTGGTAGGCGTTGAACCACTGTTTTTCCTCGTCCGACAGCAACGATGTTTCCAGGCAACGTGTGTCGATCGGGCACAGGGTCAGCGTTTCGAACTTCAGGAAATCGCCGAATTCGCTCTTGCCCGCCTCACGGTTCATCGCCAGGTTTTCGATCCGCACCCCCCAACGACCCGGACGATAGGTGCCCGGTTCAATGGACGTGATCATGCCGGGTTGCATCGCAGTTTGCGGTGCAGGCGCGGCCTGATAAGCGATGACTTGCGGACCTTCGTGGACGTTCAGGAAGTAACCGACGCCATGACCGGTGCCGTGACCGTAGTCGACACTTTCCGCCCAGATGGGCGCACGGGCGATGGCATCGAGCAGCGGCGACAGGATGCCTTTCGGGAACTGCGCGCGGGACAAGGCAATCACGCCCTTGAGCACGCGGGTGCAATCGCGCTTTTGCTCATCGGTCGGTGTGCCCACCGCAACCATCCGCGTGATGTCAGTGGTGCCGCCCAGGTACTGGCCGCCAGAGTCGATCAGCAGCAGGCCGTCCCCTTCGATCACCGCGTGTTCCTCTTCGGTGGCGTGGTAGTGCGGCATCGCGCCATTGGCGTTGAACGCGGCGATGGTGTTGAAACTCAGCGACACATAATCCGGACGGCGCTCACGGGCGGCGGTGAGTTTTTCGTCGATGGTCAGTTCGGTGATGCGCTCGCGCCCCAGCGCCAAGTCCAGCCAGGCAAAGAATTCGCACAGCGCTGCGCCGTCCTGTTCCATGGCCTGACGGATGTGTTCGGCATCGGCCAGGCTCTTTTGCGATTTGGCCAGGGTCGTCGGGTTCAGGCCTTCGATCAGCCTCACTCCGCTGTCGAGGTTGTCCAGCAACCCCGCCGTGACCCGCGCCGGGTCGACTTGCAGGCTCGCACCGCTCGGTACGGCACGCAGTGCGGCAGAGACTTCGCTGTAATCGCGCAAGGTCACGCCGTCCTGTTCGAGGATGGCGCGCAACTCGGCGCTGACTTTGCTCAAGGCAACGAACAGCGTGGCCTGTTGCTGATTGATCAAGGCGAATGAAACAAACACCGGGTTGAACGACACGTCGCCGCCACGCAGGTTGAACAGCCAGGCGATGTCATCCAGGGTGGCGATGAAATGCCAGTCGGCACCCCGCGCCTGAAGGGTTTCACGCAGTTTGGCGAGTTTTTCGCCACGGCTGACGGTCGCCTGTGGTGGCAAGTGCTGATAGATCGGTTCGTTCGGCAGGACTGGGCGGTCGTTCCAGACTCCGCTCAGCAGGTCGATGTCGGTGCGCAGACGGGCGCCACGCTCTTCAAGCTTGCTGCCCAGGGTCCGTGCCGAAGCCACGGCCATGACCGCGCCATCGACCGCGACAACGCCCCCCTCGGGGGTTTGCTCGGCCAGCCATTCCAGTGGCCCGGGCTGACCCGGTTGCAGCTTGACCAGATCAATGCCGCTGCCCTTGAGCTCCTTGGTCGCCTGCTCCCAATAACGGCTGTCGGCCCAGACGCCGGCAAAATCCGGGGTCACGATCAGGGTGCCGACCGAACCATGGAAACCCGACAACCACTGACGCCCCTGCCAGTAGCCCGGCAGGTATTCGGACAAGTGCGGGTCGGCCGACGGCACCAGCAAGGCGTGAATGCCCTCCCGGCTCATCAATTCGCGGGTTTGCGCCAGGCGCTGAGGCACCGATCCATTGATCGAAAGCTGCGTATTCATCGTGTCTCCTGCTAACCACTTCATCATTATTGTTGGGTGCCGATCAGCGCCGGCGCTTCGTCGCCTTATTGCCAGAATGCCGGAGCACTGGCGCAGGCCGCCTTGATCAGTTGAACCGCCTGGTCGATGTCCTGCTCGGTGGTGAAACGCCCGAGGCTCAAACGAATGGTGCGACTGGCCGAACGGGCATCATGCCCCAGGGCCAGCAGTACATGGGATGGGGTATTGCTCGCGGAATTGCAGGCCGAGGCCGCGGAAAACGCGATCGAGGCCAGCAACGCCGCCGGGTTGAACTCGCCTTCGCTGAAGGTCAGGCTCAGGGTATGGGGAATGCGCCGGGTCGGGCTGCCGTTGAGCCGCACGCCGGGAACACTTTGCAATTGCTCGAGCAAGCGTTCACGCAAACGCACGATGGTGGCTTTCTCTTCATCGAACGCAGCCGCCGCCAGTGCAAAGGCCGCGCCCATGGCCACGATCTGATGGGTCGCCAGCGTGCCGGAACGCAAACCGCCCTCATGCCCGCCGCCATGGATCTGCGCCTGCAAACGCTGTTGTGCACGCGGACCGACGTACAACGCACCAATGCCTTTGGGGCCATAGAGCTTGTGCGCGGAAAACGACATCAGGTCCACCGGCCACTGCCCGAGATCGATCGCCACTTTGCCCACGCCCTGTGCGGCGTCGACATGGAACAACGCCCCGCGATCACGCACGACCTGACCGATGGCGGGAATGTCGTTGAGGGTGCCCAGTTCGTTGTTGACCAGCATCAGCGACACCAGGAAGGTGTCCTCGCGCATGGCTTCGCTGACCGCTTGCGCGGTGATCAGGCCCTCGGCGTCCGGCACCAGATAAGTCACCGCGACACCAGCCTCCTGCAGTTGCTTCGCAGTATCGAGAATGGCCTTGTGTTCGATCTGGCTGGTGATGATATGGCCGCCGCCAATGCCGCGGGCCTGAGCCACGCCTTTGAGCGCGAGGTTGTTGGATTCGGTGGCGCCGGAGGTCCAGACGATCTGCCCCGGCGTCGCGCCGACCAGTTCGGCGACCTGGCATCGCGCCTGTTCGACCGATTGCCGGGCCTGCTGGCCGAAGACGTGGGAGCTGGAGGCCGGGTTGCCGAAATTGCCGGTAAAGCCCAGACACTCGACCATCACCTTGATGACCCGCTCATCCACCGGCGTGGTGGCGGCGTAATCGAAATACAACGGACGTTTATTCATAAAAGACTCGCAGAGCGTGTTCCGGGATCAGGAAGCTCGTGACTGCAAACGGCAAAGCGCAGCCTTGTGAGCTGCGCGCTGTTTTCAGAACGCTACCAATACCTGATCGGATGCCGTTAAAGAAGAACTACTTCATTTAAAAGTGCGTAGGAACGCTCCTGAAAAGTCAGCTTAACAGGCATCGGGCAAGCGGTTGAAGCAATGCGTCAGCTAAAGCTTTCGAGCAACAGCGGATACAGCGAACCCACGAGCAGCGCGGCCATGCCCCAATTGAACAGGCGCAGCCAGCGGCGATCCTTCAGAACGTTGCGCAACAGCGTGCCGCAAGCGGCCCAGACACCGACACTCGGCAGGTTGATGATCGCAAAGACAGCCGCGATCACGATCACATTCGTGAAGTAACCCTGCATCGGCGTGTAGGTGCTGATGGCGCCAATGGCCATGATCCAGGCCTTGGGATTGACCCACTGGAACGCGGCGGCACCCAGATAGCTGATCGGTTTCGCCTCGCCCTGCTGACTCTCCGACATGGGCCCGGAATGGGCGATTTTCCACGCCAGATACAGCAAATACGCCGCCCCCGCATAACGCAGCACGGTGTAGAGCAAAGGGTAAGTCTGGAACACCGCGCCAAGGCCAAAACCGACCGCCACCACGAGTACAAAGAAGCCACAGGTGATGCCGAGCATGTGCGGAATCGTGCGGTTGAAGCCGAAGTTCACCCCGGATGCCAGCAACATGGTGTTGTTCGGGCCGGGTGTGATCGAGGTGACGAGGGCAAACAGGGCGAAGCCCAGCAGCAGGTCGAGAGAGAGCGTCATGGGTGGCAGTCCGTCAGGGGCGTTCAGGTGTTGACCCTATCGCACACCCTGGACAAAACCCATGGACAGTTACGCGAAACTTGGAGCAGTACAGTTTCGCCTCAGCTTGGACGACCGTGGAGCTGTACAGATCGCCCGGCGTTCATTTCACCCTGGTTGTCGAAGTTGAACGACTTTTGCGGCTGGCCGAGCAGTTCGGCTTTTTTCGCGTGGTATTCGTCAAAGGACAAACCGCGGCGGTTCAGCGCCTCCAGTGCCAGTTCCTTGCTTTCTTCAGCCGTGTAAGGGCGAAGCTCGGGGGAGACATGGCTGGCACATCCGGCGAGTACGGAGACGGCGAGCATCAGCATCGTAGCGATCATCGGTTTCATTTCTGGCGTCCTGGCGACTGGGTTCGAGGCAATGAACACAGGCTACCCGCGCCTCCCGGGCAGCAGAAATCAACGCTTTCAATAGTGGCTATCAAGAAATGGCGATCATTGTCGATGCGCTGGGAGAACGCGGGCCGGGGGCGCATTGGCTGGACCCGACTTGATGGCACTTGTATGGCGCTGCTGCTCGTCGGGCAATCGGTGAGGCGAAAGAGGCTGGCCTATATTTATTCGGTCGTACAACGGCACAGCCACTTTCCATTCACACTACAAGAACAGGGAGATCCATCATGAGCGTCAAACCCATTCCAGAGGGGTATCACAGCATCACCCCCTACCTGGGCATCAACAAAGCCGCCGAAGCCATCGCTTTCTACAAAAAAGCCTTCGGCGCCATTGAAGTCATGCGCCTGAACATGCCCGATGGCGGTGTCGGCCACGCCGAACTGCGCATCGGCGATTGCCCGATCATGCTGGGCACACCGTGCGATCAAGGGCCGCTGAGCAACCCGGACAATTCGCCGTCGGTGGGTCTGCATTTGTACGTGACGGATGTCGACAAGTCCTACAAACAGGCGATCGATGCCGGCGCAACCGTTGTATCCGAGGTCAAGGATCAGTTTTACGGCGACCGTTCAGGGACCTTGAAAGATCCCTACGGGCACCTGTGGTTCCTGGCCACGCACAAGGAAGACCTGACCCAGGAGCAGATCGAGCAACGGGCGAAGGAGATGTTTGCCCAGGGTTGAAATCCCTGGTGCTGGAGCGGGCCTCTTCGCGAGCAGGCTCGCTCCCACAGGGGCCCCGCCTTCAACAGCACCGCCGACTTGCTGATCACTTGCGCAAGCATGCCCGCCCCTGACCTGTCGGCAATGCGAAACATTTTCTTTCATTTCCCCTTTCGGGATTTCCCCTGCTCATCCGTCCTACCTAGATGCAGTCCTGTCGCGTAGGCAAAAACCACGACTGGACTTTCAGGGCGCTCATCCCTGCGAAGCCCGCAGCCGAGTAGCCTCTCATCCAGGCAAGACCTCCAACATGTCAAAGAAGTCCCGTTCAAAAATCTGGTTCCTGGTCCATAGCTGGCTGGCGCTGCCGATCTGGTTTTTCGTGCTGATTGTCTGTGTGACCGGAACCCTGGCCGTCATCAGCCAGGAAATCGTCTGGCTGGCCAACCCGCCAATGCGCGCCAGCCAGCCCTCGGACGATGCTCCGCTGCTCAGCTATCAGCAGGTCATCGAGGCCATCAACAGGGCCGAACCGCAGACCGTGGTGCAGAGCATCAGCCGCCCCGACGAATCGCACTTCGCCCTGGATGTCGAAGTCAGCTACCCCGACGGGCGCTCGGTGGTGATTTATGTCAATCCGTACAGCGGCGTGATCCAGGGTGTCGCGCCGCAATTCAACTTCCGCGCCTTCACCCGCGCCCTGCACGCTTGGTGGCTGGTGCCCTTTACCAATGGCTATAGCTGGGGCTGGTACCTGGTGTCGTCGCTCGGCTTGCCATTGCTGGCGTCGCTGATCACCGGGCTGGTGGTCTACAAACGCTTCTGGAAAAGCTTCTTCCGCCCGACCCTGCGCTTTCGCCACGGTGCGCGAATTTTCTGGGGCGACTTTCACCGCTTGAGCGGTATCTGGTCGATCTGGTTCATCGCGGTGATTTCCGTCACCGGCACCTGGTTCCTGATCCAGGCACTGCTGTCCGATAACCAGATTTCCATTTCCACGGAAAAAATCATCCCGGCGATGTCCCGCGAAGCGGTGCCGCTGTCAGCCGATGGCTCGCCCCCGTCGCGTATCGACCTTGATCGCGCGATTGAAATCGCCACCCAGGAAATCTCCGGGCTGGAGGCCAGTTTCGTCAGCCTGCCGGGCAATGCCTACAGCCACTTGGATGTCGGCGGACGTGGTTGGTATCCGTTGATGTTCCAGACCGTCACGATCAACCCGTACAACGGCGAAATCGCCGCCTCACGCCCGATCTCGGACCGTTCGGCCCTGGAGTTCGTCACCGAGTCCATGCGCCCGCTGCACACCGGCGATTTCGGCGGACTGTGGATCAAGCTGATCTGGGCATTCTTCGGCCTGCTGCTGAGCATGATGGTGCTCAGCGGCCTGCTGATCTGGACCAAGCGCATGGCGCTGGCCACGGCCAATGCCTTCAAACGCAGCAACAAGAAACAGCGCGACACCGCGGCGCAACCGACCACGAACAACGAAGTGTCGGAGGCCAACCTGTGAGCAAAGACATTGCAGCCCCGCAACCCTCGCGCCTGAGTGTGTTCTGGCACAAATGGCGCTTTCACCTGAACGTCCTGTTGCTGCTGATTCCACTCGGTTTCATGCCCAAGTACTTCGCCGACGAGGCATTGATGCGCGGCGACAGTGGCCTTGGCGAACGGGAAGTCGGCGAAGTCCGGGTCGGTCCCTGGAGCCTGCGCCTGGCGGAATTGCGCAATTCAGCCCCGATGCTCGAAGGCCCCGCCGGCTACATGAAGGGTTTCAACGTCGCGCTGTGCGAGGTCTGTATCGGCCAGGTCAAGGCCACTTACCTGCGCATCGGCAAGCCCCGCAGCCTGCGCGCCGCCGGGGTGATTTTCTTCGGCGCCCCGTACCGCATGGGCGCCTCACTGCCCGTCCCGGAAAAGACCACGGCCGACGCCGAACTGTGGATCACCATGGAAGGCTGGGACGGCGCCATGCATCAGGCATCCATTCCTTTGAGCCAGGCCTCCCCCGCCACCATCGCCTGGTTGAACAAACAAGGAGGCAAACCATGATCAACCCTCTTCGCTCGCTCAACGCCCTGTTGCTGTTGCTCTGCGCCGGTTTCAGCGCCAGCGCCCTGGCCCACAACCCGATGTGCGAATGCAAGGCCATCGACGCGGAGCAGATCAAGTGCACCGGCGGTTTTTCCGACGGCAGCGGCGCTCCGGGCGTGACTCTCGATGTGATCGGCTATGACGAAACCATTCTGGTGCCGGGCAAGCTCGGGCCTGATTCGACCCTGACCTTCAAGAAGCCCGGCGCCGAGTTCTATGTGCTGTTTGACGCCGGCCCCGGTCACGTCGTGGAAATCGACCAAGCGGACATCGAGGCACCATGAGCACTCCAACGACCCAAGTCGTGCGCCCGGCCGGGGCCGGTCACGAAACCCTCTACGTTCTGCTGCTGTGCCTGATGATTTTGGCGGTGGCCGGCTCGGTGGTGCTCTGGCGTGGTGAACCCCATGAGGTGAGCAACGTCGGCAGCCATCAACTGGATGCGCGCCGTGACCTCAGTGCATCCGAACAAGGTATCTACGCCGATTTGCGGGTGACGCTGGACGAGATCCACCTGCTGCGCCAGGAACAGCAAACGTCGCCGACTCCCGAGGCTCTCGCCGAGGAAGGTTTTGCGCCATTTGCCCAGATTCGTTGAATTGATAAAGCGTCTCGGCGGGCGTCGCCGACTGCTCTTCGATAAGGCTGGTAGCGACTGACATCTCTCGACCCCTCAATACGCTGTGGATAGTGACCAGAACTGCACACCGGGCAGGTGCGCGTTCCGGTCACGGGGCGCACTTGCAGGTTTTCCTGTTCTGGAAACGTATCGGCGTCGAGAGGATTTAGACTTTCAATCCGCTTTCTTGGCGGTCACCGCAATACCCTGTAGGAGCGAAGGCGGTGTAACAGTCAACAATGATGTTGAATGTGACGGCCTCATCGCGGGCGAGCCCGCTCCTACAGTGGTTTGTGGTGTTTTTCAGATGGATTGCAGCGGCATCGTCAGCTCAACCCGCAAGCCGTCCGGCCGGCTATCGAAATGCAACGTGCAACCGCAACGCTGGACGATGGCCTGGACAATCGCCAGCCCCAGACCACAACCGGTGCTCTGGCCGTTGCGCCAGAAACGCTGGGTCAGGTGTTGCAGGTCTTCTTCGGCAATCCCCGGCCCATGGTCGCGCACCAAGAACTGCACACGATTGCCGGTGGTTTCCAGGCTCAACTCCACCGCTTTGTCGGCGGGGGTATGGCGCAGTGCGTTGTCGAGCAGGTTGCGCAGCGCGGCAATCGACAGCACGGCGGGCATTTGTACCGGCGCGGCGGAAACCTTGCCCGGCGCCTGAAACCTGATGCGCTGGCGATCGCCACTCGCTGCGTCCTGGATCGCCAGTTTCGCCACTTGCTCGGCGTTGCACTGCACACCGTCGTCAAACGACAGACTGCCCTCGACGCGCGCCAGCAACAGCAATTGTTCGAGGGTCCGGTGCATGCGGTCGGCACCCTCTTCGGCCCGGGCCAGGGACTGATCCCGGGCGCTGCCGTCAGTCATCCGCGCCACTTGCAGGTGAGTCTTGATCGCGGTCAGCGGGCTGCGCAGTTCATGGGCCGCGTCTCCGGTCAGGCGACGTTCGCGCTCGATGGTCTTGCCGATGCGCTGGAGCAACTGGTTCTGGGTTTCCAGCAAGGGTTGCAGCTCGCTGGGCAGCGGCTGGATCTGCAAGGGTTCGAGGGAGTCGGCACTGCGGCGCATCAAGGCGTCGCGCATGCGGTTGAGCGGCGCCAGCCCCTGGCCGATGCCCAGCCAGAGCAAACACAGGCAACCGAGTAGCGCCACGCCCACCGGCACCGAAGCGGCCAGCAGGATCGACATGTTCAACGCCTCGCGCTCGATCTGCCGGTCGGCGGTGGTGATGCGCAGATCGCCCCGGGCCAAGGTGAAGCTGCGCCATGGCGCGCCGTCGATCATCTGATCGTGAAAACCGAGTTTCTCGGCCTCCAGGGCCTGCTGCGGATCGGTGTGACTACGGGCGAGGATTTCACCGCGCAATGAGCTGACCTGGCACGCCATGCCACCCGGAATGTTCAGTTGTTCGGCGCTGAAATGGGTGCCCTCACCCTTGCTCGGCACAGGCGGCAGTTGCTCCATCAGGCCGGCGACCATGCGTGCCGACGCCACCAGGCGCTGGTCGAGGGAAAACATCATTTGATTGCGCAGATCACTGAGCATCCAGGCCGCGGCCAGGGCCCAGATCAAGGCAAATGCGGCGCCGAGCGTCAGGCTCAGGCGCAAACGCAGACTCATCACTTTGATTCTTCTCCGCCATCAGCCGGCCCCAGGCGATAGCCCAGGCCGCGCACGGTCTCGACAATGCCGTTGCCGAGTTTACGCCGCAGGTGATGGATATGGACGTTGAGGGCGTTGCTTTCCAGTTCGTCGTTGAAGCCATAGACGCTGTCCTTGAGTTGCTCGGTGGACAGCACCCGCCCACGGTTGTGCAACAAGGCTTGCAGCAGCGACTGTTCGCGGCGCGACAGGTCCACCGGCTGTCCCGCGAGCGTGGTTTCGCGGCTGCTCGGGTCGTAGGTCAGGGCTCCGTGTTCGATCAGGTTGACGCTGCGCCCCGCCACCCGCCGCAACAGCGTGTGCAAGCGTGCAGCGAGTTCACGCAAGTCGAACGGCTTGAGCAGATAGTCGTCCGCGCCGGCTTGCAAGCCATCGACGCGGTCGGTGACCGAGTCCCGGGCGGTGAGGATCAAAACCGGCAACTCCAGGCCTTGATGGCGCAACTGCTGCAGAAGCTTGAGGCCATCTTCGTCCGGCAACCCGAGATCGAGCACCATGACATCGAACTCCGCCACCTTGAGCATCGCCCGGGCGGCGGACGCCGTGGCGACGTGCTCCACGGTCAGACCCTGGGCGGTCAGACCGGCGACGATACCGCTGGCGATCAGTTCATCGTCTTCGCAAACCAGTACGTGCATGGGGAGCCTCGTAGAAATAAAGCCTATTAAGCCGTTGACCGATTAAGTCGACATTATGCCGCAAGCGCCACCGCCACAAGGCCGGGGCGGTTAATCATCGGTTAATCGCCACCCGCCACTGTGCACCTCATTAGCACAGGGCAAAGGCTTATCCATGCATCGTCTGTTTTTACTTTTTACCCTCTTGATCGCGGGCCTGGCCCAGGCGGGAACCAATCCGTTCGACACCAAACCTGAATTTCTCCCGGTTGATAAAGCATTCACGTTTACCTCCGAACGTCTGGAATCCGGTGAAACCCAGCTCTATTGGCAGATCACCGACGGCTATTACCTGTACCAGAAACGCTTGAAGTTCGACGGATTGCCTGTCGGGCAGCATCCCGCGTTGCCGGAAGGTGAAGCCCACAGCGACGAGTTTTTCGGTGAACAGCAAGTCTACCGTCAGGGCCTGGAACTGAAGATTCCGGCTGGCTCGAGCGGTCAGGTCAAGGTCATTTACCAGGGCTGCGCCGATGCCGGTTTATGTTATCCGCCGCAAACCAGAGTCGTGGACCTGGGCAATGCCAATGCGCAGAGTGCGGCCAATGAGGCACCGGACCAGGCGCTGGCCAGCAGCCTGCAACAACGGGCGCTGGGCTGGAGCCTTTTGCTGTTCTTCGGCCTGGGCCTGTTGCTGGCCTTCACGCCTTGTTCATTGCCGATGCTGCCGATTCTGGCCGGGTTGATCGTCGGCAGCGGCGCCACGCCCAAACGCGGATTCGCCCTGGCCAGCAGTTACGTGGTCAGCATGGCCCTGGTGTATGCGGCGATGGGTGTCCTGGCCGCCTCCCTCGGGGCGAACCTGCAAGCCTGGTTGCAGAACCCCTGGCTGCTGGGCAGTTTCGCGGCGATTTTCGTACTGCTGGCGCTGCCGATGTTCGGCTACTTCGAACTGCAACTGCCGGTGGCCGTACGCGATCGCCTGGAAAACGTTTCGCGCAATCAACGTGGCGGCAATCTGATCGGCGCCGGGGTGCTGGGGGCGCTGTCCGGCCTGCTGGTCGGCCCGTGCATGACCGCACCGCTGGCCGGTGCCCTGCTCTACATCGCGCAAAGCGGTAACGCGTTGCATGGCGGATTGATTCTGTTCGCCATGGGCATCGGTATCGGCGTGCCGCTGCTGTTGCTGGTGACCGTCGGTAATCGCTTCATGCCCAAACCCGGCGCCTGGATGAACCTGGTCAAAGGCATTTTCGGCTTTCTGTTCCTCGCCACCGCGTTGCTGATGCTGCGCCCGGTGCTGGACGAGTCCCTGTGGGTCGGCTTGTGCGGTGCGCTGCTGTTGATCGCGGCCTACAGCGCCTGGAAACAGTCGGAAGGTTTCGGTCGCATCGCGCACCTGTTTGGTGCCAGTTCGTTGTTGCTCGGTTTGTGGGGTGGCATGCTGGTGATCGGTGCGGCCGGTGGCAGTGACGATCCGTTCAAGCCGTTGCAAGTCTTCCGCTCCTCGAACCAGGCGGTGGCCGCGGTGCCGGTTGGCCACGATGCCTTCACCACCATCAAGGATCCGCAGGCACTGCAACGGGAACTCGACGCCGCGCAGGCTCAGGGCCAGTGGGTGCTGCTGGACTACTATGCCGACTGGTGCGTGTCGTGCAAGGTCATGGAAAAACAGGTGTTCGGCAAAGCCAATGTCATGGAAGCCCTGAGCGACGTGCGCTTGCTCCGACTGGACGTCACCGCCGACAATGCCGCCAGCCGCGAACTGCTCGGCCGTTACAAAGTGCCAGGGCCACCCAGCCTGCTGTGGATTGGCGCTGACGGTGAAGAGCGTCGCAGCCAGCGCATCACTGGCGAGGTCGATGCCGATACTTTCCTGCAACGCTGGACCAACACCCGAGACGCCCGTTAATGCTGACCTTCACCCTCGGCACCTTTGCCATTGCGCTTAATCATCTGCTGCTGATCAGTGCGCTGGCGCTGGCCACGTTTGTCGGCTGGCGGGTGGCCAAGCGTGGCGGTGACAACCCCGAGTCGGTACTGTTCAGCCTGTTTCTACTGGGCATGCTGGCGGCCCGGGTCAGCTTCGTGGCAGTCTATTGGGCCCACTATCGCAACGATCCGTGGCAGATCATCGACCTGCGCGATGGCGGTTTCCTCGCCTGGCCGGGAGTGACTGTGGTTTTGCTTGCCACGCTGTATCGCGGCTGGCGTCGCCCGGGTTTGCGCCGCCCATTGGGCTTTGGCGTGACCAGCGGCCTGGCGTTCTGGCTGTTGGCGACATTCTCCCTGTCGATTTATGAACAAGGCACACGCCTGCCGGAAATCGCCCTGCGCAACGCCGCCGGCGAAACCGTGCAACTGGCCGACTACAAGGGCGGCCCGTTGGTGATCAATCTCTGGGCCACCTGGTGCCCGCCGTGCCGCCGGGAAATGCCGGTACTGGAAAACGCCCAGCAACACCGGCCAGACCTGACCTTCCTGTTCGTCAATCAGGCGGAAAGCATGCAAAGCGTCGCGACCTTTCTGGAAACCCAGGGCCTGAGCCTGTCCAACGTGCTGTTCGACGGTGGCGGGCGCCTGAGCCAGGCCGTCGGCTCCATGGCATTGCCGACTACGCTGTTCTACAGCTCCGAAGGTCGCCTGCTGGGCAGCCATCTGGGCGAGTTGTCGGAAGCCAGCCTGGCCCGCGCGCTGGAAAACTTCGACACCGTACCCGCCACCTCTTCAAGGAAATTGCCATGCCCCGCCTCCGCCACCTGCTGACCCTGAGCCTCGGTGCTGCCCTGTTGCACCTGCCATCGGTGCAGGCCGAAGAGTTGCCCGATGCCATCAAGAAAATCGAGGCCAAGGGCGCGAAAATCGTCGGCCAGTTCGACGCCCCCGACGGCTTGCGCGGTTATGCCGCGCAATACCAGAGCCGCGGCATGGCGCTGTACCTGACCCCGGACGGCAAACACGTGTTGCTGGGCAACCTGTATGACGCCGAGGGCAATGACCTGAGCAGCGCACCCTTGCAGAAACTGGTGTATGCGCCGATGGCCAAGGAAGTCTGGGCCAAGTTCGAAACCAGCAACTGGATCGGCGACGGCAAGAAGGATGCGCCGCGCGTGGTGTACCTGTTCAGTGACCCGAACTGCCCGTACTGCAACATGTTCTGGGAACAGGCCCGGCCGTGGGTCAAGGCTGGCAAGGTGCAGTTGCGCCACATCATGGTGGGCATCATCCGCGAGGACAGCCCGGGGAAATCCGCCGCACTGCTCGCGGCCAAAGACCCGGAAAAAGCCCTGCAGGATCACGAAGCCGCTGGCAAGGGCAGCTCGCTCAAGGCCTTGAAGGAAGTGCCGCCGGCGATCCAGGCAAAATTCGCGGCCAACATGCAATTGATGGAAGAGCTGGAGTTGCAGGCGACGCCGGCGATTTTCTACATGGACGACAAGGGTAATCTGCAACAGCAGCAAGGCGCGCCGTCGCCGGACAAACTGGCAAAGATTCTCGGGCCGAAGTAAGCAAGATCAAAAGATCGCCCGAGCGCGGACCGAGCCTTCGGACGATCTTTTTCGCAAACCCTACGCCGGATTGCGCTCAGCTAAAAATTCCAGCAGCGCTTGGGTGACAAACTCAGGGTTCTCCAGCAACTCAGGGTCACGAATCAGCCGCAGGGTGAGCATCGGCTGCCCCTCCAGCCTGAGGCTCAGACGGCTTTGCGTTTCATCAGCGGCAAGACGACTGCCTGTCGGCAGACACAGGGCAGTCAGGTCATTCAGGTTGGACATGGGTCGGGCTCACGATAGTCGTCGACAGTTCAATAAAGTGACGTGAGCCATGGCAGGAAATTTAGGAAAAGACCGTCAATTGGCGACTTGTGGCGCCGGTTCGTTGTGCGGGATCGGCACCAACGCAATCTTGTACGGATCGAAAATCCTCAGCATCTGGCCGTTGTCCCGCAAGCCTTGCAACAACTTGCCGAAGGCCTCACCAGTGATGGGCGCGGTCGGACGGAGAATGGCGTAGTGATGATAGATCTGGTCAACGCGCTGGGACACCAGCAACTCGTCAGCGACTTTTTTATTGCGTAACAAGTAGTCGAACAGATAAGAGCGCGTGACCAGGGCAATGTCGGCCCGGTCGCGTAACACCATCAGCAGATTGCTGTCGTGGGAATAGGTCAGCGTGGCGTTGTAGTTTTGCGCGAGGTACTGAGGTTCGGCATTGAAGTTGGCGAACTCGTAGTGATAGCCGCTGAACAGAGCCAGGCGCTTGCCGTTCAGGTCGGCAAAATAGCTTTGCTGTCGATCGGGCAGGCGTTGCGCGACAAAAATCTCGGCGTCTTCCAGCCCCATGTCGACGGCAGTATGGGGAATGTCTTGCCACCCCCAGGCCGGATTTTCGAAGATAGCCATGTCGACCCGACCCTGTTTGAAGTCACCGAAGCGCCGGGCAATGGACGTGGGCACCAGGACAAACTGGTAGTCACTTTGCGACGCATTCAGAGCCTCGACCAGTTGCGGCAGCAACCCGGTATCGGCCCCGGATTCCGGGCGCACGGTATAGGGCGGAAAGTGCGCGGCACCAATGCGCACCAGCTGCGCAGCCTGGGACGGCATCACCGTTGACGCTGCAAGCATCGCCAGCAAAAGCTGCGAGGCTGTCCGAATCGGCGAATCCATCAAAACAACCCCACTCCCCAATAAAACAGCATCAATGCATTCAAGCTAGGCGGTTTTGTCCAGTTAGCCAGTTTAATGCTGGCCATTACAACTTTATTGCCGGTCTTCCAGCACCAGAATCAACGCTTCATCAGCCAACTGATCGAGGCTCATGTTGCCGTCGGCGCGAAACCAGGTGGTGGTCCAGGACAATGCGCCGGTCAGGAACCGTCGGGTGATAAACACATCGCCGCGGATAAAACCGGCGGTCTTGGCTTCGCCCAGTACTTGCATCCAGATGTCTTCGTAGATATCCCGCAGCGCCAGGACCTTGGCCTGGCCGTCTTCGGACAGCGAGCGCCATTCGTAGACCAGCACGGCCATGGCCTCGCCGCTGCCGCCCATGATCGACTGCAATTCACACCGGATCAAGGCCAGCACCCGCTCGCGCACATTGCCGGCCTCGGCGATGGCCGCACGCATCAACGCGGTGTTGTAGCGTATGGTTTCCTCCATCACGGCGCGCAGGATTTCGTCCTTGCTTTTGAAGTGATGGAAAATACTCCCGGACTGAATACCCACGGCGCCAGCCAGATCGCGCACGGTCGTGCGTTCATAGCCTTTATTGCGGAACAGGTGGGCCGCCACTTGCAGCAGCTTGCCACGGGCGCTGTCCGGGTCGGTCAATTGGCCGTCGTCGACCAACTCACGCATGACCCTCAGGGCTTTTTGCTCGTCCACCCATTCTCTCCTACAGTCGATCAATCAATAACGCCGATCCCCCGAAAACACCGGAGTTGCGCGGGCAATTTAAGCGCATGGATGCAACCAAGCAAGCGCTTGGGCAGAAGATAATCAAGTCATTTACAAACCAAGCGCTTGCTTGGTAATGTCGACGCACTTCGGTTGGAGGTGGCTATGGAATGGACTGCGCCTAAAACAATTCGCATCGGTTGTGCCAGCGCCTTCTGGGGCGATACCTCGACCGCTGCCGCGCAACTCGTGGAATACGGGCATCTGGACTATCTGGTCTTCGACTACCTGGCCGAGATCACTCTGTCGATCATGGCCGGCGCGCGGATGAAAGATCCCCAGGCCGGCTATGCGGGCGACTTCATCGAAGTCCTCGTGCCCTTGCTGCCGCAACTCGCGGCGCACAACATCCGGGTCATCAGCAATGCCGGCGGGGTCAATCCCCAAGCCTGCGCCGCCGCCCTGCAAGCAGCCTGCGACAAGGCCGGGGTGGCCCTGAAGATTGCCGTGCTGCTGGGTGACGATCTGCAGCCGCAATTCAAACAGCTAGGCAACCAGGGCATTCATGAAATGTTCAGCGGCGCACCTTTGCCATCGATGTGTGTCTCGACCAATGCCTACCTCGGTGCACCCGGCATCGTCGAAGCCCTGCGTCTGGGGGCGGACATCGTGATCACCGGGCGCGTGGTCGACAGTGCGGTGGTCAGCGCCGCGCTGGTGCATGAGTTCGGCTGGTCGTGGCACGACTACGACAAGCTCGCCCAGGCAGCATTGGCCGGGCACATCATCGAATGCGGTGCCCAGTGCACGGGCGGCAACTTCACGGATTGGCGCGACGTCCCCGACTACGAACACATCGGCTTTCCCATCGTCGAAGTCAGCGCCGACAGCCAGTTCATCGTCAGCAAACCCGAAGGGACCGGCGGGCTGGTCACACCACTGACGGTGGGCGAACAGATGCTGTACGAAATCGGTGATCCCCGCGCGTATCTGCTGCCCGACGTGGTGTGCGATTTCACTCAGGTCAAACTGCTGCAACAAGGCAGGAACGCGGTGCAGGTGCACGGCGCCAAAGGCCTGCCGCCGACCGCTCAATACAAGGTCAGCGCCACCTACCCCGATGGTTTTCGCTGCACTGCCAGTTGCCTGATTGCCGGCATCGACGCCGTCGACAAGGCGCGGCGAGTCAGCGCGGCGATCATCAACAAGACCTCGGAAATGTTCCGCCAGCGCGGTTGGGCAACCTACAGCGACGTGAATATCGAGTTGCTGGGCAGCGAGGCCACCTACGGCCCCCACGGCCAGCGTCAGGACAGCCGCGAAGTGGTGATCAAACTCGCGGTGCGCCATCCGGACAAGCAGGCATTGATCGTGTTCTCCCGGGAAATCGCCCAGGCCGCCACCGGCATGGCGCCGGGGCTGACAGGCATTGTCGGTGGCCGGCCGACGGTGTATCCGCTGATCCGGCTGTTCTCGTTCCTGATCGACAAAACCGCCTGCACGCTGGACATTGATTGCATGGGCCAGCGCCACCGGTGTGCCCTGCCCGCCCTCGATGTGCTCGACCCGCTGGACCTGCCAGCCCCGCTCGCGCCACCGAAACCGACGGGCCTGGCCGACGCCAGCGTGGCCCTGGTCAAACTGGCGGTCGCTCGCTCTGGCGACAAGGGCAACCACAGCAACATCGGCGTCATGGCCCGCGAGCCCGAGTTCCTGCCATGGATCGCCGAAGCCTTGACCCCGGAAGTGATCGTCGACTGGATGGGCCACGTCCTCGATCCCATCCACGGGCGAGTCGAACGCTGGTACTTGCCCGCCAGTCACAGCCTGAATTTCCTGCTGGAAAACGCCCTCGGCGGCGGTGGTGTCGCCAGCTTGCGCATCGATCCGCAAGGCAAAGCCTTCGCCCAGCAACTGCTGGAAATCCAGATTCCGGTGCCGCAGCGCATCGCCGACCAGTTCAACTAGAGGATTGCCGCCATGGCCTACGATTCGATTTTCAAAGCCGATTTGTTTGCCGGCCAAAACATCATCGTCACCGGTGGTGGCAGTGGCATCGGCCGCTGCACCGCCCACGAACTGGCGGCCCTCGGCGCCCATGTGCTGCTGGTCGGGCGCAAGGCCGACAAGCTGAAAACCGTTGCGGCAGAGATTGTCGAAGACGGCGGCAAGGCCGATTGGGCGGTTTGCGACATCCGCGAGGAAGAACCGGTGCAGCACCTGGTCAGCGAATTGATTCGCAAGCATGGCCCCATTCATGGCCTGGTCAATAATGCGGGCGGGCAGTACCCGTCGCCCCTGGCCTCGATCAATCAGAAGGGTTTCGAAACCGTGATGCGCACCAATCTGGTGGGCGGTTTCCTGATGGCCCGGGAAGTGTTCAACCAGTCCATGAGCAAGCACGGCGGCGCCATCGTCAACATGCTCGCCGACATGTGGGGCGGCATGCCCGGTATGGGCCACTCCGGCGCGGCACGTTCGGGCATGGACAATCTGACCAAGACCGCCGCGTACGAATGGGGGCATGCCGGGGTGCGGGTCAACGCCGTGGCGCCGGGCTGGATTGCCTCCAGTGGCATGGACACCTACGAAGGCGCCTTCAAGGCTGCGATTCCGACGTTGCGCGAACACGTGCCGCTCAAGCGCATCGGCACCGAATCGGAAGTCAGCGCGGCGATTGTTTTCCTGCTCAGCCCGGCAGCGGCGTTCGTCAGCGGCAGCACCTTGCGCATCGACGGCGCCGCCAGCCTCGGCGGGCGCGCCTGGCCGATTCATAAGGCGACCAACAGCGAGTCGTACAACGGTTTCCACCGTGCCTACATACCAGACGTATTGAAGGACAAGGAATAACCCATGCCGGTGATTCAGTCGTTACTCGATCCCCACAGCGAGCCGTTCGCCCAGAACCGTGAAGCGATGCTGAGCGCCATCGAGCAGGTTCGCGTGCTCGAACAGAACCTGCTGAACAAGGCTGCCGAAGCCAAGCCGAAGTTCGAAAAACGCGGCCAATTGCTGCCCCGGGAACGCCTCAATCTGCTGCTGGACCCCGGCGCGCCGTTTCTCGAACTGGCGAGCCTGGCCGGCTACAAGCTGCACGACGACAAGGATGGCAGCTGCGCCGGTGGCGGCTTGATCGCCGGCATCGGCTACGTGTCCGGCGTGCGCGTGCTGGTGGTGGCGAACAACAGCGCAATCAAGGGCGGGACCATTTCCCCCAGCGGTTTGAAAAAATCCCTGCGCCTGCAACAGATCGCCATGGAAAACAAACTGCCGGTGATCACCCTCGCCGAAAGCGGCGGTGCCAACCTCAATTACGCGGCGGAGATTTTCGTCGAAGGTGCGCGCAGCTTTGCCAATCAGGCGCGGATGTCGGCCATGGGGTTGCCGCAGGTCACTGTGGTGCACGGCTCGGCCACGGCGGGCGGTGCCTATCAGCCGGGGCTGTCGGATTACGTGGTGGTGGTGCGCGGCAAGGCCAAGCTGTTTCTCGCCGGCCCGCCATTGCTCAAGGCCGCCACCGGCGAAGTCGCGACCGATGAAGAACTGGGCGGCGCCGAGATGCACGCACAAACCGCCGGCACCGCCGAATACCTGGCTGAAAACGACGCCGACGGTGTGCGTCAGGTACGCGAGATTGTCAGCCTGCTGCCGTGGAACGAGCAGTTGCCCCGCCAGCCCGAACGGCATTGGGAAGAACCGCTTTACCCCATCGACGAACTGCTGGGCCTGATCCCGGATGACCCGAAAAAACCCTACGACGTACGCGAGATCATCGCCCGGATTGCCGACGCTTCGAACTTTCTTGAATTCAAGGGCGAGTTCGATCAGCAGACCGTCTGCGGTCACCTGAAAATTCAGGGGCGCGCCTGTGGTTTCATCGGCAACAACGGCCCGATCACGCCAAAAGGTGCAAGCAAGGCCGCGCAGTTCATCCAGCTGTGCGACCAGAGCCGCACGCCGCTGCTGTTTTTCCACAACACCACCGGGTTCATGGTCGGCACCGAGTCGGAACAACAAGGCGTGATCAAACACGGCGCGAAGATGATCCAGGCGGTGGCCAACGCCCGGGTGCCGAAGCTGAGCATCGTCGTCGGCGGTTCCTACGGCGCCGGCAACTATGCGATGTGCGGACGCGGCCTCGACCCGTGTTTCATCTTCGCCTGGCCCAACAGCCGCACCGCCGTGATGGGCGGTGCGCAAGCGGGCAAAGTGCTGCGCATCGTCACCGAGGCCAAACAGGCCAAGGACGGCCTGGTGCCCGACCCGAAAATCCTCGACATGCTCGAACAGGTCACCGCGCAGAAACTCGACAGCCAGTCCACGGCGCTCTATGGCAGCGCCAACCTGTGGGACGACGGTTTGATCGACCCGCGCGATACCCGGACCTTGCTCGGTTACTTGCTGGATATCTGTCATGAGGCCGAAGTGCGGCCACTGCAAGCCAACAGTTTTGGTGTAGCCCGCTTCTAAGGGCGATCAGAGGAGAACAATAAAAATGATCTTCACCCAGGAACACGAAGCACTGCGCCGCACCGTGCGCCAATTCGTCGAGCACGAGATCAACCCGCACGTCGAGGAATGGGAAAAGGCCGGGCGCTTCCCCATCCACGATATCTTCCGCAAGGCTGGCGACCTCGGCCTCCTGGGGATTTCCAAGCCGGAAAAATTCGGCGGCATGGGCCTCGACTACAGCTATTCGATCGTCGCGGCCGAAGAGTTCGGCACCATTCACTGCGGCGGCATACCGATGTCCATCGGCGTACAGACCGATATGTGTACGCCTGCGCTGGCACGGTTCGGCTCCGATGAGTTGCGCGACGAATTCCTGCGCCCGGCCATCAGCGGCGAGCAGGTCGGCTGCATCGGTGTCTCCGAAGTCGGCGCCGGCTCTGACGTTGCCGGCTTGAAAACCACAGCGCGCAAGGACGGCGATGATTATGTGATCAACGGCAGCAAGATGTGGATCACCAACTCGCCGAGCGCCGACTTCATCTGCCTGCTGGTCAACACCTCGGACGACAAACCGCACATCAACAAGTCGCTGATCATGGTGCCGATGAACACGCAGGGCATCAGCTTGAGCTCACACCTGGACAAGCTCGGCATGCGCAGCTCGGAAACCGCCCAGGTGTTTTTCGACAACGTGCGCGTACCGCAACGCAACCGCATCGGCCATGAAGGCGCGGGGTTCATGATGCAGATGTTGCAGTTCCAGGAGGAACGCCTGTTCGGCGCGGCCAACATGATCAAGGGCCTGGAGTATTGCGTCGACAGCACCATCGAATACTGCAAGGAGCGCAAAACCTTCGGTAACGCGCTGATCGACAATCAGGTGATCCACTTCCGCCTGGCTGAACTGCAAACCGAAATCGAATGCCTGCGGGCGCTGGTCTATCAGGCCACCGAGCAATACGTCAAAGGCCAGGACGTTACGCGCCTGGCCTCCATGGCCAAGCTCAAGGCCGGGCGGCTGGGTCGCGAAGTCAGCGACAGTTGCCTGCAATATTGGGGCGGCATGGGCTTCATGTGGGACAACCCGGTGGCCCGCGCCTACCGTGACGTGAGGCTGGTATCGATTGGCGGCGGCGCCGACGAAATCATGCTGGGGATCATCTGCAAACTGATGGGCATCCTGCCGGGGAAAAAGAGATGAGCAGCCTGCCGGTTTGCCAGACCTTGCTGCTGGAACTGCACAGCGGCGTATTGCACATCACCCTCAATCGCCCGGACAGCCGCAATGCGATGAGCTTGCAGATGGTCACCGAGTTGCGTTCGGTGCTGGCAGCCGTGCGCGATGACCGGGGGGTTCGCGCGCTGGTGATCGGCGGTGCCGGAGGCCACTTCTGCGCCGGCGGCGATCTCAAGGACATGGCCAGTGCCCGTGCTCAGGGTTCCAGCGCTCACTGTGATTTGAACCGGGTGTTCGGTGCGCTGCTGCAAGAGGTGCAACACGCGCCACAAGTGGTGATCACGGTGTTGCAAGGCGCGGTGCTTGGCGGTGGTTTCGGCCTGGCCTGTGTCAGCGATATCGCCCTGGCCGATCACCAGGCGCAATTCGGCCTGCCGGAAACCAGCCTCGGCCTGCTGCCGGCGCAGATCGCGCCATTCGTGGTGCAGCGCATCGGTTTGACCCAGGCCCGAAGACTGGCCCTGACCGCGGCCCGCTTTGATGGCCACCAGGCGCGCCGCATGGGGCTGGTGCATTTTGTCGAGCATGATCCGCAGGCCCTGGCCGAGCGTCTCGATGAGGTGTTGGCCCATGTGTTGTGTTGTGCGCCCGAGGCGAATGCGATGACCAAGAAACTCTTGCTGGCGAGTGCCGGACAACCGACCGATGCCCTGCTGGATCAAGCTGCCGAATGGTTCAGCGAAGCGGTGACCGGGGCAGAAGGCGTCGAGGGAACGATGGCCTTCGTGCAAAAACGCAAGCCGGGGTGGGCCTCTTAAAAGCTTCGCTGGCAAGCCAGCTCCTACAGTGGATTTATGCACACACAATCCCTGTAGGAGCTGGCCTGCCAGCGAAGAGGCCCGAACAGACACCGCACAACTTGAGAGACGCCCCCATGCCCGGACTCAAAAAAATCCTCATCGCCAACCGCGGTGAAATCGCCTGCCGCATCCAGCGCACGGCCCAGGCACTGGGCTATCGCACGGTCGCCGTGTTCAGCGATACCGACGCCGATGCCCTGCACGTGCAGATGGCTGACGAGGCGGTCAACATCGGTCCGGCCCCCGTGCACCAGTCTTACCTGAACGTCCAGACCATCCTCGACGCGGCCCGGCGCACGGGCGCGGATGCGATCCATCCGGGCTACGGCTTCCTCTCGGAAAACGCCGGGTTTGCCCTCGCCTGCCAGGACGCCGGCATCACCTTCATCGGCCCCAGCCCCGAGGCCATCGAACTGATGGGCAGCAAGCGCCTGTCGAAGCTCGCCATGCTCGAAGCCGGTGTGCCTTGCATCGACGGTTATCAAGGCGACGGGCAGGACGACGCGACCCTGAGCCGCGAAGCCGGACGCATCGGCTATCCGTTGATGATCAAGGCCAGTGCGGGCGGCGGTGGACGCGGCATGCGCCTGGTGCACAACGCCAGCGACTTGCTGGAACAGATTCGCACCGCGCGCTCCGAAGCCCTGAACGGTTTTGGCAGCGGCGAACTGATTCTCGAACAGGCATTGGTCGAACCCCGTCACGTCGAGGTCCAGCTGTTCGGTGACCGCCATGGCAACCTGATTTACCTCGGCGAGCGCGACTGTTCGGTGCAGCGCCGGCATCAGAAAGTCATCGAGGAAGCACCCTGCCCGGTGATGACGCCTGAACTGCGGCAGGCCATGGGCGAAGCAGCGCTCAAGGCCGGCCGGGCAGTGCAGTACGTCGGTGCGGGCACCGTGGAGTTTTTGCTGGATGCACGCGGGCAGTTTTACTTCCTGGAGATGAACACCCGGCTACAAGTGGAGCACCCGGTGACCGAACTGATCACCGGCCTGGACCTGGTGGCCTGGCAGTTGAATATCGCCGAAGGGCAGCCGCTGCCCTTGCGCCAGGAGCAGGTGCAACTCCACGGGCACGCCATGGAAGTACGCCTGTATGCCGAAGATCCGGCTCAGGGTTTTCTGCCGCAAACCGGGCGCGTCGTGGCCTGGGAACCGGGATTGCAGGACGGCGTGCGGATCGACCACGGCCTGATCGAAGGCCAGATCATCAGCCCCTTCTACGACCCGATGCTCGGCAAGTTCATCGCCCACGGCGCCACCCGCGAGGAAGCCCGACGCAAATTGCTGCGGGCGGTACAAGACAGCGTGCTGCTGGGCGTGCAAAGCAATCAGCGCTTGCTCGCCAGCCTGCTGGAACACCCGCAGTTCGCCTGCGGGGACTTCAGCACCGGGTTCATCGCGCAGCATTTTTCCGAGCATGCCTGCCTGCAGTCCCATGCCCCGGGCGCGCATCACCTGGCCATCGCCACCGCCCTCTTCTATCAGGCCTCAGCGCAGGCTCATCCGGCCGCGCTTTGCGGTTGGCGCAACAACGCCAGCGTGCCACTGCACTATCGCATTGGCCTGGGGGATCAGGATTGGCCGGTAGCGTTGCAGGCTATCCCGGGCGAGCCATTGCGCATTCAGGTCGCCGAGCGCAGCCTCGCACTGAAGATCATCCACAACGATGGACGCTGGGCCACCCTTGAGATTGATGGCATCCGCCAGCGCCACGCTTATCGCCTGGAGGCCGGGCAGCTCTGGCTGTTTACCCGCCCGGGCAGCCTGCAATTTGAGGATCGCACCCAGGCGCAGGTGACCAGCCAGGCCGGTGCCAGCTCCGGCACCCTCAAGGCACCGATGGACGGGGCGATTGTCGACGTCCTGGTCAATGAAGGCAGCCCGGTGAGCAAGGGCCAGTTGCTGGTAGTACTGGAGGCGATGAAAATGGAGCACCCGTTGAAATCGGGCATCGACGGTGTGCTCAAACGCCTGCAAGTCAAAGTCGGGGATCAGGTAAAAAACCGGCAGATTCTGTTGGAGGTCGAATAAGCCGCTAGGCGGAACCGCCGGGTTTGGCTACGCTCAAACCCTACAGGACGCGGATACCAGGAAACCTGCAATGCCTCACTGGCTGGTCATTGATCTGGAGGCCACCACCGATGAAGGTGGTTGGCCCGTAACGGATATGGAAATCATTGAAATCGGCGCCACCCTGGTGGACCGCAAGGGACGCGAACTGGACCAGTTCCAGCGTTTCGTCCGGCCTTTGCGGCGGCCGTTGCTGACGCCGTTTTGCCGCGAGCTGACGCACATCACCCAAGCCAACATCGACGCCGCACAACCGCTGGGCGAAGTCTGGCCCGCGTTTGAACGCTGGCTCGGCCAACACCACGTGCGACTTGAAGGCTGGGCCAGCTGGGGCGATTACGATCGTAAACAACTGCTTCAGGATTGGCAGCAGCTGGGACTCGCCAGCATGCTGGCCAACGTGCCGCACATGAACCTCAAACAGCGCTTTGCCAAGGCCCGACGCCTGGAACGCCCGCTAGGACTCAACGGCGCTCTGCAACTGGCCGGCCTGCAGTTCACCGGCCAGCAACACCGGGCGCTGGAAGATGCGCGCAATACCGCACGCCTGCTGCCGCTGGTTCTGCCGCTTTAGACAGGTGACGACGCCAAGGGCCTTGTGCATACTGGCCGGCCCTTTTTAGCCCTTTTCGAGGAATCGCCCATGTTTAAAGTCAACGAGTACTTCGACGGCACCGTCAAGTCGATAGCCTTTGGCACCGCAGAAGGTCCAGCGACCATCGGCGTCATGGCTCCGGGCGAGTACGAATTCGGCACCAGCCAGCGTGAAATCATGCACGTGGTCAGCGGTGCACTGACCGTCAAGCTGCCGGACAGCAGCGACTGGGAAACCTTCGCTGCCGGCAGCCAGTTCAACGTGCCGGCCAACAGCAAGTTCCAGCTGAAAGTGGCCGTCGACACTGCCTACCTGTGCGAATACCGCGGCTAAACCCGCCGGGCTTCACTGCAATAAAAAATGCCCGTGTTTTTCGACACGGGCATTTTTTATTCTGCGCAAAATTACTCGAGGATCTCCACCGGCATGCCGACTTCGAGTCGACCGTTGCCGTCGTTGACCAGGTTCTGGCCGAACATGGCGCCGTCCGCCTGGGAACGGTATTTCTGCAAAGTGGCCAGGGGTTCGCGGTCGTCGCTGCGCTCCCCGGTTTGCGGGTCGATGGTGGTCAGGATGCAGCGTGAACAGGACTTGACCACGCGGAACTCGATCTCGCCGATACGGATACGCTTCCAGCCGTCCTCGGCGAACGCTGCACTGCCTTCGATCACCAGGTTCGGCCGGAAACGCAGCATCTCCAACGGACGCCCGACCCGTTGCGACAAGTCCTCGAGAGAGGCCTGGCCAATCAGCAACAGCGGATAGCCATCGGCGAACGCCACCTGATCGTCATCCTTGCCGTAGCCAGTCTCCGTCATCCGCGCCCGATCGAGCGGCACTTGCACCAGGCGTGTCGGTTTGCCGATGAACTGGCTGACCCAGGCCCCTGCTTCATCGCCTGCATCGGGCACTCGCAAGGTATCGCGCCAGATCGTCACGCCTCGCAGTTGTGCATCGCTATCGGGCAAGGCGATATCGATCGGCGCAAAGCCTGGGGCACTGAGAGCCAAGCCACCCTCGGCATTCCACAACGCCGACAGCTGGCTCATCTGCGCCACTGCACGCTGGGTCAGGAAGCGACCGCTGGCTTCATCCACCAGCATCCAGCGCCGATCGCCGTCCAGCCCCAACTTGTCGAGACCGATTGCTTGCAAGGCCTCGCCTTTGGCGGATTTCAACGGATAACGATACAGCGCGCTCAGACGCAACATGGCCAGCTCCCTGGTAGGCAAAACGCCACCCTATACGAGCTTGATCACCGAATCAAAGGCCAAAAAAACTGCCCGTGGCCTGATCAGGCCGGTACTTCGTCAAGCATCAGGCGCTGGCGCACCACGTCGACGAGTTTGTCCGGCTGGAATTTGGAGAGGAAATTGTCGCAGCCGACCTTTTTGACCATCGAATCGTTGAAGCTGCCGGACAAAGAGGTGTGCAGCACCACGTACAAGCCGCGCAGGCGTGGATCGTTGCGAATTTCGGTGGTCAGGCGATAGCCATCCATTTCCGGCATTTCCGCATCGGTGAAGACCATCAGCAGTTTGTCGGTCATGTCCACGCCGGTATCGGCCCAGGCCTTGAGCATGTTCAAGGCCTTCAACCCGTCGCTGGCGATGTGCATCTTCACGCCGAGCTGTCCCAGGGTATCGCGCAATTGCGCCAGGGCTACGTTCGAGTCATCCACCAGCAGCACCTCACGGCCACGGGCACGTTCCAGTACCGGATCTTCGAGCTTGTCGCGGGAGACTTTGGCGTTGTACGGGACGATTTCGGCCAGGACCTTTTCGACGTCAATGATTTCCACCAGTTGATCATCGACTTTGCTGATGGCCGTCAGGTAGTGCTGGCGGCCGGCACTGCTCGGTGGCGGCAGGATGGCTTCCCAGTTCATGTTGACGATCCGGTCCACGCCTCCGACCAGGAAGGCCTGCACCGAACGGTTGTATTCGGTGACGATAATCGTGCTGCCAGGCCCCGGCACCAACGGGCGCATGCCGATGGCCTGGGACAGGTCGATCACCGGCAGGGTCTGGCCACGCAGGTTGACCACGCCGCACACAAAAGGATGGCGCTGTGGCATCAGCGTCAACTTTGGCAGCTGCAAGACTTCCTGTACTTTAAAGACGTTGATCGCGAACAATTGCCGTCCGGCGAGCCGGAACATGAGAATTTCCAGGCGATTCTCACCCACCAGTTGCGTGCGTTGGTCTACCGTGTCGAGAATGCCGGCCATCAATGACTCCTGGTCTTGTTCGGATGAATTCACTTAAAGAATGTTATCGGCTGTTTTTGCCGAAGCTTGACCCACTCTAAAATGCCACGCCCAAGCATTGATGTCACATTAACATCATGCTTTACTGGCGCTGCGATTACATCTGCCGCACTTCTGCGTCACACGACCACAACTCACGCGATAGGTTCCGCTGTGTAAGGGATTCCCCTATCAACAATCAGGTGCAACCTGATATTCGCAATATCCAATAGCCATTAATGTGACGCCATTCTCATTGCATGAACGGAGTCAGGCTTTTGTGTGCGATCGCAAGTCAGTGGCCAACCACCCTCTCGTGTTCCCCTGCCTGCCTGCGGGCCAGCCGAAGCTCGTTCACCCGACGACTCGGCAATGCCGGGGTCCCGAGCGCCCTCGTCGACACACTCGATATCCCCCTCATTTGACATGACGTTGTGGAGATAAGTATGCCGAACGACCGTAAAGAGTGGACCCAGCGGCTCACGGAGTTCCTCGTCGAGGCGCAAACACTCCTGGCTAAAACCGAGGAATGCCTGAGTCATCTGCAGCTGATCAGCAATGACAAGGACGCCATCGACTGCATGCTCAGCACACTGCTCAAGCTGGCCAACAAGGCCGATGCCCTGGCGTTGGCGGCCGTATCTGAATTCTCTCTGCATATTCATGGCCTGCTGAACCACGCCCAGAACACCATGAGCCTGCACGACGAGGCGCTGAGTGCCTTGAAAGACTGCCTGACCCTGATTGCCTGGCAACTTGAACTCATCGACCAGACCACCGGACAGCTCAGTCTCGACGACAGTGAGCAGGTCACCCTTATTGAAGCCTTTGCCTTTCAGGTCGGGCAAAGCCGATTTCAACCACCGATCAATTCCAGGCCGCTCACCCTCGTTTCCTATTCGCAGCGACAGGCCTGAACTTGCCGAACCATGTCGTATGGCGTGCTTTGGTTATCAATACCGCGCTGTAACTTGAGTGCACACATGTCGCAATTGATTTTTTCATAGCTATAAACGACCTCTTTTAACAAACACATCAACCAACTTGTTTCTTTATGGAAGCAGCGTCCAACGACTGGACTCCTGACTTTTCGGACATATATACGGACGCGACCAGCGGTATCTTAAGTGCTACTATGCCGCCTGTTAGTTGACGCCAATTAGTGGCAGTGTGGTTGCAGCCGGACAGTTTGGGGCTGATTTCTCCAAAAAAGTACACCCCGTTGAAGTCGACGCTCCAGATTAAAAAACAGGGGCCTGTCAGCCAGCATGACCGGTCTGCCCGCAGCGAAAATCCATTGGCTCCATCCGCTATGCACGCCAGCCTCAAGTCAATCGCCACGTGGCCACCTTCCCGAGAAAATGCACGCACATTCACGCTGTTGTTATGCACCTGCTCGACGCTCGGCAGTCTGTTGGCCTATGGCTTGTCCATCCCGTTGCCCCTGTCATTGCTGGTGCTCAACGTTGCGGCGCTGACCAGTGCAGCCGTGCAGTACTGCCTCTCGCGCAAATCCATCAAATTCCAGCCCCAGGAACTGGCCGACCGGCTGTTGCAGGTTCAGGAAAACGAGCGTCACCGGCTGAGCCGGGAACTGCATGACGACATCGGTCAATTGCTGACCGCCGCAAAACTGCAAAGTGACTGGCTCAAACGCCGGATGCCTGAAGAACTCCAGGAGCAATGCTCGGTCCTCTGCGACACGCTGGAAGAAACCCTGACCAAAGTTCGTGACGTATCCGCCATTCTCAATCCCCGGCAGTTGACCAGCCTCGGGCTGGAAGCCAGTCTGCGCGCGCACCTGCTCAAGAGCCTGGCCAACACCCCGCTGCACTGGAGCCTGGAATGCCAGCAACGCCTGACCGGCATACCGGAGGAAATGGCCGTGGCCGCTTTCCGTATTACCCAGGAAGCGGTCACCAACATCCTTCGACATGCCCAGGCCAAGAACCTGCTGGTATGCCTGCAGCGTCTGCCACAAGGCCTGAAGTTGCAGATCAGCGATGATGGTCAAGGCTTCGCGCCTGCAACCGACCCCGGTCGTGAAGGACAACGCGGTATGGCCGGGATGTCGGAACGGATCGATCAACTGGGTGGCACGCTGACCGTGACCAGCGAGCCGGGCAAAGGCACCCAAATCGAAGCTCTTTTTCCCTGGGCGCCCCGTGCGCTCGAACGGGCCAGTTCGAATAAGGTTATGCATTGACTTGCAATTTACTACTGGTGGATGACCACTCGCTGATCAGGGCTGGCGTGCGCGCCCTGGTAATGGACCTGCCCGGCTACGCCGTCATCGGTGAGGCCAGTGACGGCTCGCAGTTGCTCGAGATGGTCGCGCACCTGTCCCCGGATATTGTCCTGCTGGACATTTCGATGCGCCAGACCGGTGGGCTCGAAGCCTTGCAGCAACTCAAGCGGGTGCGCCCGCAGAGCAAGGTCCTGATCCTCTCGATGCACACCGACCCGGCCCTGATCATGCAGGCGCTGGAATCCGGAGCCCATGGCTACCTGCTCAAGGACACCACGGCGACCGAGCTCGAGCACGCGCTGGAGGCCTTGCGCAACAACGAGCGCTATCTGAGCCCGGCCATTGCCCACACGGTGATCAACCAGGCGTTGACCCGAAACCAGAAGCACCCACCCGAACCTGCCGACTCGCACAACCTGACGGCACGTCAGCTGGAAATCTTGCGGTTGATCGTTCGCGGAAAATCCACTCGAGAGATCGCAAATGGCCTGGGGCTGAGCGTCAAGACCGTAGAAACCCACCGTTCGCAGATCATGAAGCGTCTGCAGATCTACGATGTGGCCGGCCTGGTGCTGTTTGCCGTGCGCGAACAAATCATCAGCCTTGACGACTAGGGGGCGTTCTCAATTAGTTTCCCTACCGCGCCGGGTCTGCTGTTGTGCAGGGCAAGGCGCGAGAAGCGCAGTTTGGTCATTCCAAATCAGCTTCGAGCAACACAGCCCTGCACAACAGCAGGCCCGGCCCTTCGGGTTGTGCCTTAAAGCTGGCCATGCTGCGT
>NZ_JBFUHR010000035.1:0-66116 GCF_056402295.1 Pseudomonas sp. P4_B3 | reverse complement strand
CTTCAAAATCAAAAGATCGCAGCCTTCGGCAGCTCCTACAGGAGATCGGCGCAAATGCCCGACGTCATGCATTTCATTCTGTGGGAGCAAGCCTGCTCGCGATGAGGCTGGTCGGTGCAATCAAAGACCCTGCCAGAACGACATCTCCTGACAGTCGCAACCTACGCATTCTTGCGTAAGGGACTACGACTACGCCAGAATCCGCCGGCTTGTGCGCCTGGGGGGCGGCTTCTATCGTTTCCGCGTCACTGAACATCAGTGATCGGGTTTGGTAGCCCGTGTTCACCTCGGCGCATTGCGCCACCCTTTGCAGGGTTCGTTTCTGTCTCTGCTCATATGGTGGCCATGCGCAGGGCATCTTCGGACGCGCCGGGTTCCTGGTGACCGGTCTACCAACCTGCGTGTGGCCGCCACCCATCGTTTGGTAGCGAGGGTGATGGCTCCTTTTTTCTCACCCGGAGTTCCATCAATGCTCAAAATTACCCCCGACCCCCCAAATACCGACAACCTCTCCGCCCACATCAACACCACCCCGCGCAAACCCAGCCGAACATTCTTGATCGCGCCCGGCCTCGACACCGAAACCCTGTTGGCCCACGCCTGCGAATCCCTCGCCTCGGCCAATGTGATGGCCAGCGATTTCGCCGGCCTGCTGGAAGGCTCGCAACGCAGCACGATGCTGGGGATTGCGCAGGTGATCATGTTGGGCGAGCTGGCGGTGAATCAGGCGTTGGATAACCTCGACCCGCAGGAATAGCGCGGACAAAAAATGCCCCGCACTTGGCGGGGCATTTTCATATTCGACGGTTATCGCGAGTACACCGATGTCCATATCCAGTCTCATTTCAGAATTGACTTACATCAATCAAGGAAACGTCTGATTTATCCTCCACTTCGCCTCTTCTAGCGTGCGTCCTTTCGATCTGACAAGGACATATTTCGCATGAGGCGCTACTACATCACCGTCGGGGCCAAAACCACCGTCAAGGGAACCGTCGTCAGCGGCTGGCATCGCGGCAGTATCAATGGCCAGGCCATGGCCCGCGAAGGCGATGAAGTCAAATGCCCAGAATGCGACAGCACCGGGACCATTATCTGCGTCGGTCCACGTCTGTCGGAGGAGTGGGAAGGACGCAAGCCCGCCCTGCACGACGACCTGTGCAAGTGCAAGTGCGACCCGCCGCCCAAGCTGATTGCCAACCAGACTTTCAGGAGCCAGCGGATGGAAACCGGCAATGTTGCGCCGTCTGCCCGAGCCACCGCGCAACCCGCTACGCCGGCCGAAGCACGACAACCGACAGCCGAGCCACGCCCCTCCAGCTTCACCCCGCCGCCAAGTCGTCCTGTAACGAGCTACAACGAGCAGTCGGGACAGGTCTGCCAGAACCTTTGGCGCAGCTATCAGCAAAGAGCCGAAGCCATCGTGGCGCCGGGCGGCATCCTGATCGCCGACCCAAGGGCGCGCAATCGCGAGATCAATGCGGCGTACGCCCGATTATGGCTGGAGGATCAGCGTTTTCAATGGGCGGGCCTAGCGGCGTTCGCCTCCAAGCAGGTGGGTTGTGGTTTGCTGCATGCGGTTGAATCAGTCGAGAGAATTCAGAATGAATACGAGGCAGGAAAGCGTATGGTCGACAGCGCCCAGCGTCGCTGGAAATTCTTTGGGATTGAATTGTTCGGCAAGACTGACAAACAGTCGCAGCGCGACTACGAGCTAACCCGAAGCAATAACCCGATACCGGGCGTTGACCTGCGTAACGACAGCGAATCATTGTCGTACGTGCAGAAGCAACTCCAGTACGTGCACGACATGTTGGCGCTGGGCAATACCACGCTGTTTCTGGATGTATTTCCGCTGCATGCTTTTTACAAGGAGCGGGGCTTGTGGTCGCTCAAGACATGCCTCCCTTCACGAAAAGACATATTTGGGAATGTACAACAACCTGTGCTGTGGCCGATTGAACAGGAAATATTGGAGTTTGGCACTTACCATGAGGAAATAGTGCAAGCCTTCGCGGCCATTGAGGCTGGCAACATTACCGAAAGTGTTGTGTTTCTTGCCGAACATGAGCAGAAGAACATCCTGCAGCCAGCGATGTACAGCAACGTGCAATTCGTAAGTTTGCTACTAGGCAACCAATTCTCCTTTGTCACGAATCTCCCCTCCGGTGCTGCGGCAGCGGTCGAGCTGACTCTGGCCAGCCAGTGCCATCCCAGCGAAGACGGGCGCACCGTGGGCTTCAGCAATGATCGCTTTGCCAACCTGGCCGATATCCATCAGCGCATGCCCTTCGTACTCAAGGCAGCGACGCAATTTGATGAGTTACTACGACGCTCTGATCGTCATCTGATCGAACAGGCGATTCGGGACATTGCCGCAGGACGGGGGGTGCGATGAGTCTGCTGCGGCGCATGAAGTGGCGACGAAAGGTTTTGACCATTGCAGTCGCGGCTCTGCTGGCAATGGCGGTGATGCGAGCGCTATCGGATGACTCGGAAATTGCGCTAGTGATCGGCGAACCTTGGGAAGCCATGCGCATGCGCTCCAGCGCGGCCATCGATCCGGCTTTTCCTGGGTACTCCTGGTTCAGTACACCCAAGTCTGACGCGCGCCTACGTTTTATTGACGATCAATTCGGATTCGTGACCCCATTAGCTCGTTTTTTCACGGTTAGTTTCGATCGTGATGGGTTAGTCAGAAGTGTCCGCATGTCCCCGCAAATCGAGCCGCTGTTACTCGATGAGACGCTTGAAATAGTTCTTAACCTGCAGAAGCAGTGGCGCCACGGTGGCTGGATACCCATTCGGGTCAACGACGATCCACCATTTGCGGACACTCCCGAATGGCGAGCTCGATTGCGAGACGTGAACAAAGGTGGGACCTCTACTTGGCAAGCGGGGAATCAGTATCAAGTGATGCTGGTGGTCAATCGCTTCAGAGACGATAAGCGTCCCACAGAAGAACGCTATCTCATCAAGCTACAAGTTGCCAAGCCGTGGGTAAATCCCTGACTTCATAAGTCGAAGATATTAGTAAGGTCCTCATCAGACCGAGAGTTTAAGCAGCGTAAGAATTGTTTTAATGGAGTAAATAGGCATGGTGGTACGCATTCTTTGGTCAGTTATGTATCTAGTCGGAGGTGTCCTGCCTGCTTTTGGATTGGCCCTGCTAAGCTCGATCTTTATGATGTTTGGTGAAGTCTTTGGCATATTAATCGGCGCACTCGCATGGTCGGGGACCGCTGGGCTTGGTCTTGCGGCGCTAAATAGGCCAAAAAATACTGGGTCATGCCGCAGGCGCGTTATATCGGTAATGTTAATAATGGGGCTGATAGTTATATCACCTCTGCTACTAGCCTCACTATCCCAACCCAGCAGCAAGATTTGGTTTAACGCGGCAATGTTTGGTCCTGCACTATTGGCGCTGCTCTATCTGGGACAAGTTTTGCGGATGCCTAGCTCAAACGAGTGACGAACTTTGCTTTTGACTCGGTTCTGAATATACCTTCGGGGATATGATGGGAAGTTAGAGGCATTAAGTAGGCGTTACGCAAACAAAATGCCCCGCACTGGGCGGGGCATTTTCATGTTCGACGGTTAACGCTTACAGCCCGTCAAGCATCGCCTTGTTACGCACCGCACCCTTGTCGGCGCTGGTCGCCAGCAGGGCGTAGGCTTTCAACGCGGTGGTCACTTTGCGTGGACGCACTTCCACCGGTTTCCAGCCTTTCTTGTCTTGTTCGACCCGGCGTGCAGCCAGTTCTTCGTCGCTGACCAACAGGTTGATCGAGCGGTTCGGAATGTCGATCAGCACTTTGTCGCCGTCCTGCACCAGGCCGATCGCGCCGCCAGCAGCCGCTTCAGGCGAAGCGTGGCCGATGGACAGGCCCGAGGTGCCGCCGGAGAAACGGCCGTCGGTGAGCAGGGCGCAGGCTTTGCCCAGGCCTTTGGATTTCAGGTACGAAGTCGGGTAGAGCATTTCCTGCATGCCCGGGCCGCCTTTCGGGCCTTCGTAGCGAATGATGACGATGTCGCCTTCCTTCACTTCATCGGCGAGGATGCCGCGTACGGCGCTGTCCTGGCTTTCGAAGATCTTGGCGTTGCCTTCGAACACGTGGATCGACTCGTCGACGCCAGCGGTTTTCACCACGCAGCCGTCCAGGGCGATGTTGCCGTAGAGCACGGCCAGGCCGCCTTCTTGCGAGTAAGCGTGCTCGACACTGCGGATGCAGCCGTTTTCACGGTCGTCGTCCAGGGTGTCCCAACGGGTCGACTGGCTGAATGCGGTTTGCGTTGGAATGCCCGCCGGACCGGCCTTGAAGAAGTGGTGCACGGCTTCGTCGGTGGTCTGGGTGATGTCCCACTTGGCGATGGCTTCTTCCATGCTGCGGCTGTGCACGGTCGGCAGCTGGGTGTGCAGCAAACCACCACGGGCCAGCGAACCGAGGATGCTGAAGATGCCGCCGGCGCGGTGCACGTCTTCCATGTGGTACTTCTGGATGTTCGGCGCGACCTTGCACAGTTGCGGTACGTGACGGGACAGACGGTCGATGTCGCGCAGGTCGAAATCGATCTCGGCTTCCTGGGCTGCGGCCAGCAAGTGCAGGATGGTGTTGGTGGAACCGCCCATGGCGATGTCCAGGGTCATGGCGTTTTCGAACGCCTGGAAGTTGGCGATGTTGCGCGGCAATACCGACTCGTCGTTCTCGCCGTAGTAGCGCTTGCACAGCTCGACAATGGTGCGGCCGGCCTGCAGGAACAGCTGTTCGCGGTCGCTGTGGGTGGCCAGGGTCGAACCGTTGCCCGGCAATGCCAGGCCCAGTGCTTCGACCAGGCAGTTCATCGAGTTGGCGGTGAACATGCCGGAGCACGAACCGCAGGTCGGGCAGGCGCTGCGCTCGTACTCGGCGACTTTCTCGTCAGAAGCGCTGGAGTCGGCGGCGATCACCATGGCGTCAACCAGGTCGAGGCCGTGGGAAGCGAGTTTGGTCTTGCCGGCTTCCATCGGGCCGCCGGAGACGAAGATCACCGGAATGTTCAGGCGCAGGGACGCCATCAGCATGCCAGGGGTGATCTTGTCGCAGTTGGAAATGCACACGATCGCATCGGCGCAGTGGGCGTTGACCATGTACTCGACGGAGTCGGCGATGATCTCGCGGCTCGGCAGCGAATAGAGCATGCCGTCGTGGCCCATGGCGATGCCGTCATCGACAGCGATGGTGTTGAATTCCTTCGCCACGCCGCCAGCGCGTTCGATCTCGCGGGCGACCAGTTGGCCCAAGTCTTTGAGGTGCACGTGGCCCGGTACGAACTGGGTGAAGGAGTTGGCAATGGCGATGATCGGCTTCTTGAAGTCGTCATCTTTCATCCCCGTGGCGCGCCACAGTGCGCGGGCACCGGCCATGTTGCGGCCGTGGGTGGATGTTTTCGAGCGGTAATCAGGCATGAAGCACTCCGGGCGGCTAATCAGGTATCAAATGGGAAGTGAGCTTCTATTGACGTCTGGAACACTCAGAAATGGCCGCGTGTCCGGAAGTTGCCGATAACTTTGCGGGATCGCCGCGCGCTTCAGCTTCAGCTCATAAACCCGCCGGGGATGACTGGCGATGAATGTTCGCGATTCTACACGGCTGGCGGCTGGAGGGAATGGTTGCGAGCGTGCAGACAGCCCTAACGAGACGTGCGGCCTACACCGTCGTGGTTATTTTCCCACTGCACAGCGCCCGTCGACTGATCAAAGCGTTCAATCCCAGCCCTACCGCGCTCAGGGTCAAAAAGCACAAGCCCAGCGCGGTGGTCAGGTGTTCGCTGGCCAGATTGATCACGGCGCTAATCAGGCCGCCACACATGAAAATCATCAGACTGCCGGCAGAGGTCGAGGTGCCGGCGTGTTGCGGGTAAAGACTCATCGCTCTGGAGTTGGCGATGGGCCGGGAAACGGTGGTGCCAGCGGTACAGATCAGCATGGGGATCAGTACAGTGGCAGCCGACAGGCCGAACTGCCAGGCCAGCCACAGCATCACCAGCCCCGATAGGGCGATCAGACCCAGGCCGATGATGATTTGCGTGCCACCTTCCAGATAGCGATGCAAGATGCTGGCAACAACCCCGCCGACCACATAGGCCGCACCATATAACAACAACGCCCAGGCGAACTGGTAGGCGGAAAGGTTCAGGTGCTCCATGAAGATGATTGGTGAGATGACGAGAAACGAGAAATGGCAGGCGAAGGCGAGGGCGGAAATCAGCCAGTAACCGGTAAAGCGGATATCTGAAAGGAGCAACCAATAAGCGCCGAAAAATCGCCGTGGCGCGCGCTCGCTGCTGCGGCTCTCCCTTAACAGGAACCAGGATCTCAACCAGACGATGATCGCCAGGCTGATGAATACATAAAAACTGCCCTGCCAGCCCAGATGCAACTGCAGCCAGGTGCCCATCAGCGGCGAACTGGAGATGAAAATCCCGCCGGCGGTGGTCATCCAGATCCGCAGGCGCTCCAGCTCCCGGCCAGCGAACAGATCCTGAACCAGCGCCTGAGACAACGCAAACGATCCGCAACCCACTGCCTGAATCACACGAAAACCCAGAAACCAGGCGAAATCAGTGGCGAACAGACAGCCTGTTGCACCCACTGCTGCCAGGGATATTCCTCCCAGCAACAGCTTCTTGCGCCCGAACATATCCGATAGCGGCCCGATCAACAGCAGCGAAAACGCCAGGCCGATGGCAAAGAGGCTGACCGACAAGGCGATATCGGTGGGGGAGGTACGAAAATGCTCGGAAAGCGCGGGAAACGAGGGCAGAACCACGTCGAGAGGGAAAACGGCGAGGAGCGTCATCGCCATCAATAGCAGGATGAACGACGATTTTTCTTTGGCGTGAATGGCACGAGTCATCAAACGTGGCTCTCGATCCGTGAGGGGGGGGGCGAGGATTGATTTGATGTGGGGGGCAAGTCAATGCGAGTAGCGAAGGACTATTCTGAAACTGTTGTAGGAGCGATCTGACTCGCTCCTGCAACAGGTTACGATCAGCTATTCGGCAACAACCGGCAAGTAATGCTCTTGATATACCGCGTCTCGGCAATAGCCGGATGCACCGGGTGATCCGGGCCCTGGCCACCACGTTCCAGTATCTGGATATTGCGGTCCAGGTGGCGGGCGCTGGTCAGCAGGATGTTCTGCAGGTCGTCTTCCGGCAGGTGCATTGAGCACGATGCGCTGACCAGGATGCCGTCCTTGGTGAGCAGGCGCATGGCCTGCTCGTTCAGGCGGCGGTAGGCGCCTTCGCCGTTCTTCATGTCTTTCTTGCGTTTGATGAACGCCGGCGGGTCGGCCACGATCACGTCGAAGCGTTCTTCGCTGGCTTTCAGCTCTTTGAGGGCTTCGAACACGTCGCCTTCGATGCAGGTCATTTTCTCGGCGAAGCCGTTCAGTGCGGCGTTGCGCTCGACACCGTCGAGGGCGAAAGCCGAGGCGTCGACGCAGAACACTTCACTGGCGCCGAACGCGGCAGCCTGCACGCCCCAGCCGCCGATGTAGCTGTACAGGTCCAGTACGCGTTTGCCTTTGGCATACGGCGCCAGGCGTGCGCGGTTCATGCGGTGGTCGTAGAACCAGCCGGTTTTCTGGCCTTGAATGACTGGCGCTTCGAATTTCACGCCGTTCTCTTCGAGGGCAACCCACTCCGGCACCAGGCCGAATACGGTTTCGACGTAGCGGGTGAGGCCTTCGGCGTCACGGGCAGCAGAGTCGTTCTTGAACAGGATGCCGCTTGGCTTGAGCACTTGGGTCAGCGCCGCGATCACGTCGTCTTTATGGGCTTCCATGGTGGCCGAAGCGATCTGTACTACGAGGATGTCGCCGAAACGGTCGACCACCAGGCCCGGCAGCAGGTCGGAGTCGCCGTAGACCAGGCGATAGAACGGCTTGTCGAACAGGCGATCGCGCAAGGACAGGGCCACGTTCAGGCGGTGTACCAGCAGCGATTTGTCCAGCGGCAACTTGATGTCGCGCGACAGCACACGCGCACAGATCAGGTTGTTCGGGCTCATGGCAACGATGCCCAGCGGCTTGCCGCCAGCGGCTTCGAGGATCGCCTGGTCGCCGGCCTTGAAACCGTGCAAAGGCGTAGCGGCTACATCGATTTCGTTGCTGTAGACCCACAAGTGACCGTTGCGCAGACGACGGTCGGCGTTGGCTTTGAGGCGCAGGCTAGGCAGGGACATGTCGTCGCTCCGGAAAAAAGAGCGGGAGTATAGCGTGTTGAGACCCCGGATTGGCCTGCAAGTGGACATGTGGCGGGGGTTGTCTTGCGATTTGGTATGTCGGATCCAACTTCATAAAGGTTAGAATCACCGCCTGACCCAGAGTGTGCACAAATGTCCCAAGAGCTGACTTCCGAACAGATCCAGCAAGCCCTGCAGGGCATCAGCGTACCGGCCCAGCCGCAAATCATGGTGGATTTGCAGATGGAGCAGTACATGCCCGACCCGGATCTGGAAGTTATTGCCAAGCTGATTTCCCAGGACCCGGGTCTTTCCGGTTCCCTGCTGAAGATCGTCAATTCGCCGTATTACGGCCTGAGCAACAAGATTGCCTCGATCCAGCGCGCGGTAAATCTGCTGGGCAGCCGCTCGGTCATCAACCTGATCAACGCGCAGTCGATCAAGGGCGAGATGAATGACGACACCATTGTCACCCTGAACCGTTTCTGGGACACCGCTCAGGACGTGGCGATGACCTGCCTGACCCTGGCCAAGCGCATCGGCGTTGAAAATGGCGACGAAGCATATGCCCTGGGCTTGTTCCACGACTGCGGCGTACCCTTGATGCTCCAGCGTTTCCCCGACTACATGGGCGTTCTTGAGCAGGCCTATGCCAGCGCCAGTGCCGAATGCCGGGTGGTGGATACGGAGAACCAGGTGTTCAATACCAATCACTCTGTGGTCGGGTATTACACGGCCAAGTCCTGGCGTCTGCCGGAGCACGTGAGCGCGGCGATCGCCAATCACCACAATGCCCTGGCGATCTTCAGCGATGAGTCGTCGCGCAACAGTTCGCTGAAGAGCCTGCTGGCGATACTGAAAATGGCCGAGCATATTTGTGCTTCTTATCGGGTACTGGGCAATCAGACCGAAGATCACGAGTGGAACAGCATCGCGCCGCTGGTGCTCGATTATGTCGGCCTCTCGGACTACGACTTCGAGACCCTCAAGCAGACGATCCGCGACCTTGGCACTCATCGCTGAGTGTCGGAACTTTCCAGGCCATGCGCCTGATCCGAGAGCACCATGCCTGAATTGCCAGAAGTCGAAACCACCCGTCGCGGCATCGCGCCGTACCTGGAAGGCCAGCGTGTCAGCCGGGTGATCGTGCGTGATCGGCGCCTGCGCTGGCCGATTCCCGAGGACCTCGATGTGCGCCTATCCGGCCAGCGCATCGTATTGGTGGAGCGGCGCGCCAAGTACCTGCTGATCAATGCCGAAGTCGGTACCTTGATCAGTCATTTGGGCATGTCAGGCAATTTGCGTCTGGTGGAGGCCGGGCTGCCGGCGGCCAAGCATGAGCATGTGGACATCGAGCTGGAGTCGGGCCTGGCCCTGCGTTACACGGACCCGCGGCGCTTCGGCGCGATGCTCTGGAGCCTCGACCCGCTCAATCACGAATTGCTGATTCGCCTGGGGCCGGAGCCGCTGACCGATCTGTTCGATGGCGAACGATTGTTCCAGCAGTCCCGCGGACGTTCGATGGCGGTCAAGCCGTTCATCATGGATAACGCGGTGGTGGTGGGCGTGGGCAATATCTACGCGACCGAAGCGTTGTTCGCCGCCGGGATCGATCCGCGCCGCGAAGCCAAGAGCATTTCCCGTGCGCGTTACTTGAAGCTGGCCATCGAGATCAAGCGCATCCTGGCGGCCGCCATCGAGCGTGGCGGTACCACGTTGCGGGACTTTATCGGTGGTGATGGACAGCCTGGTTATTTCCAGCAGGAACTGTTCGTGTACGGCCGTGGCGGTGAGCACTGCAAGGTCTGTGGCACGGGTCTGCGGGAAGTGAAGCTCGGGCAGCGCGCCAGCGTATTTTGCCCGCGTTGTCAGAGCTGAAGAGCTTCGCCGGCAAGCCGGCTCCTACAGGTTTTCGCGAGCATCTGTAGGAGCTGGCTTGCCAGCGAAGGCGGCCTGACAGTCGCCGAATGGCTTAAGCCTTACCGGTAATCTTGCGGTACTTCTCCATCAACTGTTCTTCAGTCTCCGGATGAGCTTCGTCCAGTGGAATGCAATCCACCGGGCAGACCTGCTGGCACTGCGGTTCGTCGTAGTGGCCGACGCACTGGGTGCACAGGTTCGGGTCGATCACGTAGATCTCTTCGCCTTGGGAAATCGCGGCGTTCGGGCACTCGGGTTCGCAGACGTCGCAGTTGATGCAATCGTCGGTGATGATCAGGGACATGCTAACTCCAGCCGGGGCGGCAAGCCCGGGCGCAATAAACCAATGCGCACAATTGTGCCGCATTGGAGAGCGCAGTGCACGCGGACGTGATCAAGAGCAGGCTGAGTGACAAGCCTGCTCTCGGTCAAAAGCAAGATCAAAAGATCGCAGCCTGCGGCAGCTCCTACTTCTTGAAGCGTTCGGTCAGGGCGTCCGCCACCACAGGGTGGACGAACTTGGTGATATCGCCGCCCAGGGCTGCGATTTCACGGACCAGCGTCGAGGAAATGAACGAATAACGCTCGGACGGGGTCAGGAACAGGCTTTCCACATCCGGCGCCAGTTGGCGGTTCATGTTGGCCAGCTGGAATTCGTATTCGAAGTCCGACACCGCGCGCAAACCACGCAGGAACACGTTGGCGTTCTGCTCTTTGGCGAAGTGCGCGAGCAGCGTCGAGAAGCCAACGACTTCAACGTTCGGCAGGTGTTTAGTGACCTCGCGCGCCAGTTCTACCCGTTGTTCCATAGGGAACAGCGGGTTTTTCTTCGGGCTCGCGGCAACGGCAATGATCACGTGATCGAACAGGCGCGAGGCGCGTTCGACCAGATCGCCATGGCCCTTGGTAATAGGGTCGAAGGTACCTGGGTACAACACTCGGTTCATCGCGTCGTCCTGGCGGGAATCCGTTGGGGAGTCGGATGGTATCGCAGCCTTCCCGGTCGGCCAAGTCGCCTGTTGGATAAGAAAGCACTATAGACGATAGGAATTATCGTCATTTTCATGGATTTTTTAAACGTTCGGCCAGGGATGTCGCCAGTTGCGCCGTCAGTCCATAGACCGACAGCTGCGGATTGGCGCCAATGCTGGTGGGGAACAGCGAGCCGTCGTGGATCGACAGATTGCCCAGTTGATGATGCCGGCCGAGGCTGTCGGTCACCGCGTTTGTCGGGTCTTCACCCATGGCGCAACCGCCCATCACATGGGCACTGCCCAGGCGTGTGCGATACAACTCCAGGCTCAGGCCATCGATCAGCGTGCGGGCTTCGGCGAGTGTCTTCACGTAACTGGCATCGGCGTGCATCGGCATGATTGCCTTGGCGCCACCGGCAAACTGGATCTCGGCCATGGTATGGAACGCCCGGCGCAATCCATCCCAGGCGTAAGGCGAGAGCTGATAATCCAGCACCGGTGTGTCATCGCTGCGCAATTCGACGCTGCCACCGGGGCTGTCCGGGTGAAAACCGTCCCGCAGTAACGCCAGCATGGCGTGGGTATGCGGCAGATTGGCCATGTGCTGCGAGTTTTCCTGGCCGAAACCACCGAGCAACGTCGTGGCCAGCGCCGGGTGCAGGGGTGGGACTTCCAGTTTGAAGGACATCTTGCCGGTGGTGCCGTCCTGCCATTGGAAATGGTCGGAGTAAATCGACTGCGGCGCGCCGTAGAACGGGTTGACCACTTCGTCGAACAGCGCGGCGGACATGTTCACCGGGTGCAGGAAGGTGCGTTTCCCCAGGCGCTTGTGCGGGTCGGGTGCCCCGGAGCGCATCAGCAAGGCCGGGCTGTTGATGCCGCCACCGGACAGCACGAAATGCCGCGCCTTGACCGTGATGGTGCGCCCGGTCGGTGCGACGCAGTGTTCATCCATCGCAGAACATTGCAGGCCGGTGACCTTGTCACTGCTGATCGTGAGTTTTTCGGCGCGGGCCAGGTAAAGCAGTTCACCGCCTTTTTCCAGGGTCGCCGGAATGGTGGTGACCATCATCGATTGCTTGGCGTTGGTCGGGCAGCCCATGCCGCAGTAGCCGAGGTTCCAGCAGCCGCGAACGTTGCGCGGGATGACGTGCCATGAGTAATTCAGTGCTTCGCAGCCCTTGCGGATTACATCGTTGTTGGCGTTGGGGGGCACCATCCACGGCGCGACACCGAGGCGTTGCTCCATTTTTTCGAACCACGGCGCCATTTCCGCCGGGCTGTGGCCCTTGACGTTGTGCTCTTTGGCCCAGTGTTCCAGGGTCGGCTCCGGAGTGCGGAAACTGGAGGTCCAGTTGATCAGCGTGGTGCCGCCCACCGCCCGGCCCTGGAGGATGGTGATCGCGCCGTCTTTGCTCATGCGGCCGATGCCTTCCTGATAGAGGCTGCTGTAGGCCTGGTCTTCGAGCAACTTGAAGTCGCTGCTGGTCTTGAGTGGGCCTTCTTCGATCAGCAGCACTTTGTAGCCGGCCGCGCTGAGAATTTCGGCGGTGGTGCCGCCACCGGCTCCGCTGCCGATGATCGCCACGTCCGCTTCGAGTGTCAGGTCCTGGGTCAGTTGCGAGCCGTTGTAGGTTTTCCAGCCTCGGGCCATGCCTTCGCGGAACGGATCAGGTACGGGCATCTTCGGGTTCTCTTTTTATTATCGGGGTACACGGTCAAGTGTGGGAGCGAGCCTGCTCGCGATAGGGGCGACTCGATTTCAGACTGTTGGCGGCCCGGGATACCCGCAATGCGCCCACGATTCCTTGCGGCCGTACCAGGCCATCATCACCAGTTGCAGCAGGGAACTGTGGCCCATGCGCAGCAGGCTCAACGAGCTGTTTTCCCAGCGGTCCAGAAACTGCCGGGTATCATCGGCGCTGGCGTTTTCCCAGCTGCCCCAGATCCCGGTCAGCGGTCCGCGGGTCACGGCCATGCCCAGTACATCGAACAGTTGCCTGGTCAGCTTGAGCATTTCCGGTGACAAGTGAGCGAGGTTGTAATCCAGGCTTTTCAGTGTGCCCTCGACAGCCTCGGGCATCCGTTCGGCGGTCACGGCACCTTCGAGCATGACCGGTATCAACGCCCGCAAAAACAGCAGGTCGCCGCTGCGTAACGTGACGAAACCATTGGCCGGGACGCTCGACGAGCAACCGCTGAGGCTGGCTCCGAGCCCGGCGGTGGCGAGGAATGCTGTGGCGCCGAGGCTGAATTTAAGTAGCCCGCGCCGTGACAGCGCGGGTGTATCGGACAGGCTGGGGTTCATTATTGTTATTACCCGACGGTGAGATCGTTAGCGGATGAACAGCTTCTGGATCAGCTTCTGGATCGATTTGCCATACGGCGGGTAAATCAGTTTCGCCGCGTTGAAGCGCTGCTTGATCAGCACGCCCTTGGCCTTGCTGAAGGTCAGGAACCCTTCATGGCCATGATAATGACCCATGCCCGAGGCACCGATACCGCCGAACGGCATGTCGTCCTGGGCGACGTGCAGCAGCGTGTCGTTCAGGCACACGCCACCGGAATGTGTTTCGTGCAGAACGCGCTGTTGTTCGCGCTTGTCGTAGCCGAAGTAATACAGCGCCAGTGGGCGAGGGCGCTGGTTGATGTAGGCAAATGCCTGGTCCAGATCCTTGTACGGCACGATCGGCAGCAGCGGCCCGAAGATTTCGTCCTGCATCACCGTCATCTCGTCGGTGACATTGAGCAGCAGGCTATGGCTCATGCGTCGGCCCTGGCTCTGGTCGAACAGCGGCATCAGCAACGCACCCTTGCTGGTGGCATCGCTGACGTAGCCGTTTAGGCGCGCCAGTTGTCGCTCATTGATGATCGCGGTGTAGTCCGGGTTGTCGGCCAGCGTCGGATAAAACCCGCGGACGGCTGTGCGATAGGCTTCGACGAAACCTCCGACGCGATCCTCCGGCACCAGTACGTAGTCAGGGGCCACGCAGGTCTGGCCGGCGTTCAAGGTTTTGCCGAAGGCGATGCGCTCGGCGGCGTCCTTGAGCGGCACGTCACGGGAAACAATGGCCGGGGACTTGCCGCCCAGTTCCAGGGTTACCGGGGTCAGGTTTTCCGCGGCGGCGCGCATGATGTGTTTGCCGATGCTGGTGGCGCCGGTGAACAGCAGGTGATCGAACGGCAGGCGTGAAAACGCCACGCCCATATCAGCCTCGCCCAGGACCACGCAAACCAGGTCTTCGGGGAAGATTCGCGCCAGCAGTTGCTTCATCAGCAGGCCGGTCGCGGGGGTCGACTCACTGAGCTTGAGCATCACCCGATTGCCCGCCGACAGCGCGCCGACCAGCGGGCCGATGGCCAGGTACAGCGGGTAGTTCCACGGCACGATGACCCCGACCACGCCCAGCGGTTGGTAAACGACTTTGGCCGAAGCCGGCTGGAAGGCGGCACCGACCTTGCGCCGCGACGCTTTCATCCAGCCTTTGAGGTGTTTGCTGGCGTAATGGATGCCGTGCAGGCTGGGCATCAGTTCGGCGAGCAGGGTTTCATCGGCGCTGCGATGGCTGAAGTCCTGGCTGATCGCATCGATCAGGGCCTGGCGTTCCTTGTTCAACAAATCCTTCAGCGCCTTGAGCCATTGTTGGCGCTGCGCGGCGGGTGGCATCGGGTTGGCGGCGTAGGCGGCACGCTGGGCGTCGAACAGGGCCTGAAGCTCTTCCAGCGGCTGCTGTAGTTTCTGCAGGTAGGAAATTTCAGCAGTCATGGTCGGCTCCGGATTTATTGTAATGAGGCATTTTTTAGAGTCTATGCTCTAAAAAGTCAAATGACATCCTGAAACAGCTTTGTTTTATCCGCTCGCGGATAGATCTAAGATGCCCGTCAACGCACTCTGAATTAAAGCTCAAGCCATGGCCCCACGGATCAAAACCAGCGAGCGCATCGTGCAGAACAGCCTGGAGCTGTTCAATCAACAGGGCGAGCGCAGCATCAGTACCAACCACATTGCTGCCCACATGGAAATTTCCCCGGGCAACCTGTACTACCACTTCCCTAACAAGCAGGCGATCATCGCTGTGCTGTTCAGCGAGTACGAAAGCCTGGTGGACAGCTTCCTGCGCCCGCCCCAGGGCCGTGCTGCCACGGTGGAAGACAAACGCTTCTACCTCAAGGAGCTGCTGGCGGCGATGTGGCGTTACCGGTTTCTGCATCGCGATCTCGAACATTTGCTCGACAGCGATCCGGACCTGGCCGACCGCTATCGACGCTTCTCCCAGCGCTGCCTGATCCAGGGTTCGGCGATCTACGAAGGTTTTGTCGCCGCCGGCATCCTGAAGATGGACAAGGTGCAGATCGAATCCCTGACCCTCAATGCCTGGATCATCCTCACGTCCTGGGTGCGCTTCCTGTGCACCACGCGGGAGAATTCCAGCCACCTCAGCGAGCAGGCCATTAAACGCGGGGTGTATCAGGTGCTGGTGCTGGAGGCCGGGTTCGTCACGGATGAGGCCCGCGATGCGGTCAACGCCTTGTTCGAAGAGTTTTACGTGCCCCTGGCCCAGGCGCTTGAGGAAGTGTCGTAGGATCGAAGTCCGATAAAAATCACAGGAGCCTGTTATGCCCATTGCGCAACTGATCACCCCGCAAGCACTGGACCTGAAAAAGGATCAGCCGGGGCTGGTGATTCTGGATTGTCGTTTTGCCCTCGAAGACCCGGATTACGGTCAGCGCAGCTATGCCGAAGGGCACATTGTCGGTTCGAGCTATGCCGACCTTGAGCGTGATCTGAGTGGCGCTGTGGTCAAGGGTGTGACCGGACGTCATCCGTTACCCGAACCGGCGCAACTGATCGAGCGCCTGCAAGCCTGGGGTATCAACGCCGACAGCGAAGTGGTTCTGTATGACGACGGTCCGGGTGCCTATGCGGCGCGGGCCTGGTGGTTGCTGGCATGGCTGGGCAAGCGCGATGGCGTATTCATCCTCGATGGCGGGCTCAAGGCCTGGCATGCGGCGGGGTTGCCGTTGAGCCTGGATACGCCGGCGATCACCCGTGGTTCCTTCACCGGCAGTCCTGACACGGCGTTGCTGATCAGTGCCGAGCAGTTGCAAAAGCGCCTCGCCCGGCCGGAACTGACCCTGCTCGATGCCCGCGCACTGCCGCGTTTCAAGGGTGAAGTGGAGCCGATCGATCCGGTGGCCGGGCACATTCCCGGCGCCCAGTGTGCGGCGTTTACCGACAACCTGGGCAGTGACGGGCGCTTCCTGCCGGCCGATCAGCTCAGGCAGCGTTTCGCTGCGAAACTGGGTGATCGTTCGCCGACCGATTTGGTGGCGTACTGCGGCTCCGGCGTGACGGCGTGCCACAACCTGTTTGCGTTGTGCCTGGCCGGTTATCCGTTGGGTTCGTTGTATGCCGGGTCGTGGAGCGAATGGATCAACGAGCCTGCGCGGGGCATTGCCACTGGCGAATGAGACAAAAGAAAAATCAAAAGATCGTCCGAACGCGGCCCGAGCCTTCGGACGATCTTTTTGTGTCTAAAGCCGGGCTGTGCGATACGCCCCCGGCCCAACCCCATACACTTGCTTGAACTGCCGGCTCAGATGGCTCTGGTCGGCAAACCCAAGTTGCATTGCGACCTCCAGCGGTAAACAACCACGTTGCAGCAACGTCCGCGCCCGGGCGATGCGCTGTTGCATCAGCCAGGTGTGCGGCGGCATGCCGGTGGCGCGGCGGAACACTCGGGCGAAATGGAATGGCGAGAGATTGACCGCCGCCGCCAGCGCCTCCAGTGAGGGCGGTGCTACCAGTTGCGCCTGCAGCAATTCCTTGGCCAGGCTCACAGCCCGGTGTTCCTTGCCGGGTTTGCCGGCATCGGGCACCGCCGCATGACGCTGCAACAGCGACAGCACCAGTTCGCGCCAGACCGTTTGTTGCTGCAATGCCGTGGCGGGGCTTTCCAGCAGGCGGTGGAGTTGGCAGAAACCGTTCACCAGATCCTGATCGCGATACAGTGTGGCACCGAAGGCCGGCAAGTGGTGGGTTGGCAATTCGAGTTCGGCCAGCAGCGAGGTTATCTGTCCGCTGTCCGGATAAAACGCCCGGTAAAGCCAGCCATCCTCGGTACCTTTATGGCCGGTGTGCAATTCATCGGGGTTGATCAGCACCAGCGTGCCGCTGCCCGCCAAGTGTTCGGCACCGCGATAACGATAACGCTGGGCGCCGGCCATGATCATGCCGATCACATAGCCGTCATGCACATGGGGCGCGAAACGATGATCGATGTAGCGGGCGGACAATAATTCGACCCCGGCCAGTGGCGCGGTTTGCCAGAAATGAATCGACTCGCCCTGATCGCTGACCATGGCTTTACTCGCGAGCCACGGCGGCCAGCCACTCGGGGATGCGCCGTTCCAGGTAGTAACCCGGTTGCCTGAGCGTGCCGTCTACGAAACCGACGTGCCCGCCCTTGGCTTGCAGTTCAAATTGCGTACAGGCGGACAATTCATCGACGTGCGGCAGGCTGTGGGGAAATACGAAGGGGTCGTCGGCCGCCTGAATCATCAGGGTCGGGGTGCGAATTTCGCCGAGGAAGTAGCGGCTCGATGCGCGGCGATAGTAATCCTCGGCATCGACAAAGCCGTTCAGCGGTGCGGTAACCCGGCCATCGAAATCCCAGAACGTGCGCATGTTTTCCAGCGAGCCAAGTGCGGCCAATGCGGCCAGGCCATCCTCGTGTCCGTCATGCTGGAACTGCCGCTGTTTGTTCTTGATGTAGGCGAGCATCTCGCGCATGAAATGCGCCTGATAGACCTTTGAGAAACCCTGGTCGATACGGTCGGCGCACTGGTCCAGGCGGAACGGCACCGACACCGCCACGGCGCCCATCAAGTCGCTGTCGCTACCGGTTTCGCCCAAATGCTTGAGCAGGATATTGCCGCCCAATGAGTAGCCGACAGCATACAGCGGAGCGAGAGGCCGTTTGGCCCGCAAGTGTTTGATGGTTTCGGCCAGGTCTTCGCTGGCACCGGAATGGTAGCTGCGCGGCAACAGGTTGGGTTCGCCCGAACAGCCGCGCCAGTTCAGCGCAACGCTGGCCCAGCCTCGGTCGCCCAAGGCTTTTTGCATGCCGGCGACATAAGGCGAATTCGAGGAGCCGGTGAGCCCGTGCAACACGAGCACCAAGGGTGCATCGGCGCTGTGCGGGCCGTGCCAGTCGAGATCGAGAAAATCGCCGTCTTCAAGCCAAAGACGTTCGCGTTCGCGGCCGATGTGCACGGTTTTACGCCACAGAGGCCCCCACAAGGTTTGCAAGTGCGGATTGCCGATGCCAAAGGCGGGGGTAAAGGACGGCGGTGAGGCCAGTGCGGGGTGCGGTTGCACAGTCATTCTCGGTGGAAGTGTTCATGAGTCTGCCCGAAGACGCGGCGCGGCAGCGCTGCGACCGCGTCATCATGGCTGTCTAACTTGCCACAATCTCGCCAGGTGCGCGACACATGGAATTGGTTGTGCTTTCGCTTGGAGCCGGCAGCGGTTGTTGATCTGTCTTCGGCCCCAGGATGACAACGCGCCATTGGTCGGCGTGGTAATGCCGGTTGAGTGCGTTTTTGATTGATACAAGGTTCAGCTTCAAGGCTGCTTGCGTGGCAAAGTCGAGGTCCAGTGGCAGATTGTGAGCGCTGATGGCGTACAACTGTCTCAGAATCTGCGCATTGGTAGCGCTGTTCAACGGCGCGCTACCGGTCAGTTGCTGTTGGATGTCTTCGAGTTCCTGTTGGGTCGGCCCTTGGGCGAGGAAGTCGGTGAACATCGTCTTGATATGGGTCAGCACGGCATCGGCCTGCTCTGGTCGGGTCTGCAATTCAATGGTCAACAATCCTTGTGCCTGAAGGGCTGAAAGGTCGGCTTCAACGTGGTATGTCAGGCCTCGGCGTTCACGCAATTCATTGGTCAGTCGGTTGGTGAAAATCCGCATGGCCATCTGTAGCACGACGTAGTCCGGACTGTTTCGCAGGACACTTGGCTGGGCAAGGCGCAGGTAAGCCTGGGTCGATGGTCGATCAACGCGCAGCAGACTTGGAGCGGCTGGACTTGTCACTGGCTGGATCGCGGCAGTGGCCGGTCCCGGGGGCAAGGCCGCGGATATCTGCGCACCGATGCGTTGGGCTTCTTCCTCAGTGAGGTCGCCGACCAGTGTGATCTGGGCATTGCCCGCGGTATAAGCCTTGCGATAAAAGTCTTGCACCTGGGTGCGGGTGATGGAGGCAAGCCCGGCCCGGGTTCCGTAGAAGGACTGAGCATAGCCGTGGTCGGGATACAGCTGGCCGAGATTGGCTTCTCGGGCTTGAGCGGCATGAGACTGATCTTCACGGTCCAGCAAGAACTGCAATTGGGATTTCACTGTAGGCAGGGACTCTTGCGGCAACAGCGGCTTGCCGAGTAATTGGGCAAACAGTTCCAGGGCTGGAGCGCGCCGGGCTTCGTCGCTCAGGCTGCGCAGGGAAAAAAGGGTCCGATCCTGGCTGATACCCATACCCAACCTGGCACCCAGATTATCGAACGTCGCCAGTATGGCATTGACGTCCTTGCCAGCCACACCCTCATTCAAAAGGCTGAAGGTCACCGCTGCCAGGCCGGGTTGATGCGGGGTTTGGGCGCTGCCTGCGGCAAAACTCACCAGGGCATCGAACATCGGCAGGCCAGGGGTGCGGATGAACAGGATCTTCGTTCCACTGAGCGTTTTGTAACCCTTGATCGACAGCGCGCGGTGGATCGTCGGAGACTGTGGTTCGTTGAGCGATTGCAGCACTGGTTTCTGGGGCGCCGTGGTTGCAACGGCAGGGGCCTGTGCGCTCAACAGCATGCCGGCCAGGATCAATCCATTGATGAGGCCTTTGAGCTTATCCATTGTTTTTCTCCGGCAGGATTTTCGCGGTACTCAGGCGCTCACGCGTCAGGTAAGTCTTTGCGACTTGTTGAATATCCAGGGGAGTGACCTTGTTCAGCTCATCCGTATCCTGATCGGCCAGCCGCCAGTCCAGGCCGATGGTTTCCAGCAGGCCCAAGGTGTTGGCCTGTCCTTCCAGATCATCCTGCGCATAAACCGAGTTAGCGATCACAAGGTTTTTCGCACGCTCCAGTTCTGCCGGTTCCGGTGCCTTGCTCTTCAGTGATTCGATCACTTGCCACAGTCGGGCGAGGGCTTCGTCAGCGTCATTGAGCTTGTCCGGGTTGAGCTGGGTGCTGATGGTCAGCAACGAATCGCCGCGATTGAAGGCGTCGTACTCTGAGTCGGCCTCAGTGAATATCGCCTCGCTCAGTTGCAGTTGCTGTTTGATCCGCGCGCTATTGGATCCGGCCAGTAACATATCGAGCAAGCGCAGGGCATGGGCGGTCCGACGATCCAGTGCCGTGGTCAGACTGGGCGCGTTGAAACTCATGATCAGGCGTGGGGACGCTACCGGCGCGCGCAGGGTCAGTGACCGTTCACCGGCAGAGGCCAGTTCGACGGGGGCTGGCGCCATGGGTGTTGCGCGCCGCTCAAGGTGGCCGAAGTGCTGCTGTGCCAAGGCCTTGATCCGCTCAGGTGCAACATCGCCAACGACCACCAGCGTCGCATTGTCCGGCGAATACCAGGCCTGATACCACTGCTGTAATTGCACGGCGTTCATGCGTTGCAGATCGTGCATCCAGCCAATCGTCGGGGTGCGGTAGCCGCTGGCCGGGTGGGCGATGCTGTTCAGTCGTTCGTGAGCCAGCGCGATGATTTCATCATCAACGCGCATCCGACGCTCCTCCTGAATGACCTTGAGCTCCGGTGTGAAGTCCTGTGCATTCAGCTCGGCCGTACTCATCAGATCGGCCAGTATTTCGAACGCGACGCCAGTGCGGCCGGAAGGCAGTGTCTGGTAAAAAACCGTGAAATCAGTGCCGGTAAATGCGTTTTGGCTGGCGCCCAATTTCTCCAGTATCGCCTCGAACTCTCCGGCGCAGGCCTTGCTGCTGCCTTTGTAGACCATATGTTCGAGGGCGTGGGACAGGCCGGACTGGCCGGGCGGTTCGTAGCTTGAACCGGCCTTGATCCAGAGTTGGGCGGTGACGATGGGGGTGCGGTGGTCCTCGCGCACGACAACCTTGAGACCGTTGTCCAGTACGAAGTCTTGCGTCGCTGGGGGTGTCGCCGCGCTGGCAATGAGCGGTAGCCAGGCGATAAAGGGCAGCATAAACAGGCTGCGGGAGATGTTCATCCGTGTTCATCCTCAGTGGTTTGCAGGTAATTGCGCAAGCCACTGTGGATGATCCGTAAGGATGTCAGGCGGTAACTATGTAGTGCACCTCACAACCAGGCTGGGGCAGTCGTCTCGCTGAAATGTCAGGCGCTGCGCTGCCACAACGAGTAATACACGCGTCCGGATTTCTGCTCCCGGTGCAGGCGCCAGTTCTCCGGCAGGCCCAGGGTCGACGGCGCCGACTCGCTTTCGGTGTACACCCAGGCGTCTTCGGCCAGCCATTGGCGCTCTTCGAGCAACTTGCAAACGGCGGGCAGCAGGTTCTGGTTGAACGGCGGGTCGAGGAACACCAGGTCGTAGGCCGTCGCGGTCTGGGTTTCCAGGTAGCGCAGGGCATCGGCGGTCTGGACCTGGCCGTTGGTGCACCGCAACGTCCCCAGGTGCTCTTTCAGGCTGGACACCGCGATACTGCTGGCGTCCAGCGCCTGACCCATGGCTGCGCCACGGGACAGGGCTTCGAGGAACAGCGCGCCACTGCCGGTGAACGGGTCGAGCACCTTGGCGCCCGGCACGTAAGGCGCGAGCCAGTTGAACAGGGTTTCACGCACGCGATCCGGCGTCGGGCGCAGGCCCGGGGCGTCGGGGAAGCTCAGCTTGCGGCTGCGCCATTCGCCGCCAATGATGCGCAGCTGGTTCACGCCGTTGTGGACGTTTCTGGCGGGTTTTTTTGGACTTGCCATTAATGCTCCGGAACCCCGAGCGGTTGCTCGGAAGGTTTGTCAGTAGGGGCCGGTAACGGCTTTTGCGGCACGGTCGGGCCAACGCTGACGATGACCAATTTTTCCGTGCCCAGGTGTTTGTTCATGGCGGCTTTGACCTGCTCGACGGTCAAGGCCTGGGACTGTTGCATGAAATCTTCCAGATGACTCAACGGCAGGTTGTAGAAACCGATGGCGCCCAGTTGGCCGACGATATCGGCGTTGCTCGCGGTGGACAGCGGGAAACTGCCGGCCAGCTCGCGCTTGGCGTCGTCGAGCTCTTTTTCGGTCGGGCCGGTTTCAAGGTAGTCGGCCAGTACATCCTGCACCAGTTTCAGGGTGCCTTCGCTCATCTCGGCGCGGGTCTGCAGGTTGATCATGAACGGGCCGCGCGCCTGCATCGGGGTGAAGCCCGAATACACGCCGTAAGTCAGGCCACGCTTCTCGCGCACTTCGCTCATCAAGCGGGTACCGAAGCCGCCGCCACCGAGAATCTGGTTCCCCATGGACAACGCTGCGTAGTCCGGGTCGTCGCGGTCGATGCCCAATTGCGCGAGCATCAGGTTGGTCTGCTTGGACGGGAACTCGATATGGCCGACGCTGGCCTTGGGCTCGACCGGTTGCGCGATTTTCGGCAAGGCCGGACCTTTGGGCAGGGCACTGGAAACCTGCGCGGCAATCGCGTCGGCTTCTGCACGGGACAGGTCGCCGACCAGCGCGATCACCACGTTACCGGCGGCGTAGGCTTTCTCGTGGAAAGCACGCAGTTGGGCCACGGTGATCGCCGGGACGGTTTTCGCCGTGCCGTCGCTGGCGTGTGCGTACGGGTGATCACCGTACAAGCGGTTCATCAGTTCCAGGCTCGCCAGTTTGCCCGGGTTCTGTTTCTGGTACTCGAAACCGGCAAGCAACTGGTTCTTGATGCGGGCCAGCGAATCGGCAGGGAAAGTCGGCTTGCCGATGACTTCGGCGAACAGCTTCAGGGCCGGCTCGCGCTTGTCCTTGGCACTCAGGCTGCGCAGCGAAGCGATTGCCATGTCCTTATAAGCGCCGTTGCCGAAATCGGCACCCAGGCCTTCGAAGCCCTGGGCAATGGCACCGACGTCTTTGCCGGCCACGCCTTCGTTGAGCATGGCGTTGGTCAACACCGCCACACCCGGTGCGTCGCCGTCCTGGCTACTGCCGGCGGCGAAGATCAGGCGCATGTCGAACATCGGCAACTCATGGGCTTCGACAAACAGCACCTTGGTGCCTTCGGCGGTGTTCCAGGTCTGCACGTCCAGCTTGCGGTGGTCCGGTGCCTTGCCGTTGAGCTCGGTCAGCGACTGCAGTTTCTGGCTGGCCTTGGCCTTGTCCAGGGCTTCGCTGGCATTGGTTTCGCCAGGGCGCGACAAATAGAACGCGGCGGAGCCGATAACGGCGACGGCGACCAGGCCGATCAGGGCCAGGCGGGAGGGTTTACGCTCACTCATGAGTCGTCTCCAGAGGCAGTACATGGGCGACGCTGAGACGTTCGCGGGTGAAATACAGCTTGGCGGCTTTCTGGATATCTTCCGGCGTGACGCTTTCCAGGTCGGCCAGTTCGGTGTCCATCAACTTCCATGACAGACCGACGGCTTCCAGTTGGCCGATGGCGGTGGCCTGGCTGGTGATCGAATCGCGCTCGAAGACCAGGCCGGCGATGACTTGTGCGCGTACGCGTTCCAGTTCTTCAGCGGTTGGCGCCGTGGTCTTCAGCTGGTCGAGCAGCTTCCACAAACCGGCTTGCGCCTGGGCGATGGTCTTGTGTTTCTGCGAGTTTGGCGATGCCGACAGGGTGAAGAGGCTGTCGCCACGGGTGTAGGCGTCGTAACTCGACGAGCCGCCGGACACCAGTTCTTCTCCGCGCTCCAGTTGCGTCGGGATGCGTCCGCTGTAGCCGCCGTCGAGGAGTGCCGAGATCAGGCGCAGGGCATTGACCAGACGCTCGTCTTCGGCGGTGGCGATGCTCGGCACGTTGAAGGCCAGCATCAGGCTAGGCAGTTGGGTCTGCACGTGCAGGGTGATCTGGCGCTCGCCCGGTTCGGCCAGTTCCAGCGGTTTTTTCGCGGCGGGCACTTCACGCTTGGCGATCGGGCCGAAATAGCGTTGGGCCAGGGTTTTGACTTCGTCCGGGGTGACATCGCCAACCACCACCAGCGTGGCGTTGTTGGGCACGTACCAGGTTTCGTACCAGTGGCGCAGCTCTTCGACTTTCATCCGCTCAAGGTCGGCCATCCAGCCGATGGTCGGCGTGTGGTAACCGCTGGCCGGGTAGGCCATGGCCTTGAAGCGCTCGTAGGCCTTGGACATCGGCTTGTCGTCGGTGCGCAGGCGACGCTCTTCCTTGATGACCTCGATTTCCTTGGCAAACTCGTCGGGCGGCAGGCGCAGGCTGGCCATGCGGTCGGCTTCCAGTTCGAAGGCTACGCCCAGGCGATCCCGGGCCAGCACCTGGTAATACGCGGTGAAGTCGTCGCTGGTGAATGCGTTCTCTTCGGCGCCGAGGTCGCGCAGGATCAGCGAGGCTTCGCCGGGGCCGACTTTCTCGCTGCCCTTGAACATCATGTGTTCCAGCGCGTGGGACAGGCCGGTATTACCCGGCGTCTCGTAGCTGGAGCCGACCTTGTACCAGACTTGGGAAACCACCACGGGCGCTCGGTGGTCTTCACGCACGACCACCTTCAGGCCATTGTCGAGGGTGAATTCGTGGGTGGGTTGCGGGTCGGCAGCCAGGGCCGAAAGGGGCAGGCAAACTGTGCTGAGCAGCAGGCCAGCGGCGCGGCGGGCAAGAGCATTCATTCGTTTTCAAACCTTTGGGGCTGCCCGCTTGTTCTTAGCGTCAGCGGGCGAGAGGGTGCTAGGATACTGATCCGTTTTAGCGGCGGCCACGCCTATCAGGCCTTTATGCTTGATCAGGTTGAATGGGTTTGCGACGGAAGGTGGATATTTATCAACTGAATTCCGCGTTTTCGCCGATTTTGCTGCTTTAGTCCTATGAGAAATCGATTGCTTGGGGTGCCGTTGAGCACTTCGACAAAATGTTGCGCGTGAACAAGCTGGGTCAATCGCAGTCTGTTCTGCATCGAATATTTATTTGCCGGGGCGCCATTGGCGCGTCGCTACCGTGAGATAGCCGTCCTCCATGTTTGGTTCCAACGACGACAAGAAGACCCCAGCTGCGGCTGGCGAGAAAAAAAGCCTGTTCGGATGGCTGCGCAAAAAGCCGCAGGAACCCGTCGTCGAACAGCCACAAGCCATTCCTGAACCAGCGCCGACGCCGGTCCCGGTAATAGAAGAAGCGCCCGCGCCGGTTGTTCTGCCGATTGCCGAGCCATTGCTGCAACCCAAGGTTGAAGCCGCTCCCGAACCCGTCAGCGAAATCGTCACCGAACAGCCACTGGCCCCGACAGCCGAACCGTGGTTGACCCTGCCGGTAGCCGAAGAGCCCGTGGCATTGGTCGAAAATGACCTGGCTCCTCACGTGACGCCACCGATTCCGGCTCCGGCAGCGTTTACACCGGCACCGATTCATGTGCCTGTGGCCGAAGCGATTGTTGAACCAATCGTCGTGGCCGAGCCTGTTCCCGTTGTCAGCCAGCCAGAGGTTCCGGTATTCGTTGCTCCGGTTGCTCCGGTTGCTCCGGTTGCTCAAGCGCCTGCACCCGCTCCGATTCCTGAGCCGATCGCCGCGCCCGTCGAACCCCCGGTAGAAACCGTGCGCACCGAAGAAACCAAAGCCGGTTTCTTCGCCCGTCTCAAGCAGGGCCTGTCCAAGACCAGCGCCAGTATCGGCGAAGGCATGGCCAGCCTGTTTCTGGGCAAAAAGGTCATTGATGACGAACTGCTCGAAGACCTCGAAACCCGTTTGCTGACCGCCGATGTTGGTGTCGAGGCCACCTCGGTGATCATTCAGCGTCTGACGCAGAAGGTTGCGCGCAAGGAGCTGGCCGATGCCGATGCCCTGTACAAATCCCTGCAAGCCGAGCTGGCGGCGATGCTCAAACCAGTCGAACAGCCGCTGAAAGTCACCTCGCAGAACAAGCCGTTCGTGATTCTGGTCGTCGGCGTCAACGGTGCCGGCAAGACCACCACTATCGGCAAGCTGGCGAAGAAACTGCAGCTGGAAGGCAAGAAAGTCATGCTCGCCGCCGGCGATACCTTCCGTGCCGCGGCGGTGGAGCAATTGCAGGTCTGGGGTGAGCGCAACAAGATCCCGGTGATCGCGCAGCACACTGGCGCCGACTCGGCCTCGGTGATCTTCGATGCCGTGCAGGCCGCCAAGGCCCGTGGCATCGATGTGCTGATCGCCGACACCGCCGGTCGCCTGCACACCAAAGACAACCTGATGGAAGAACTGAAAAAGGTTCGCCGGGTGATCGGCAAGCTCGACGCCGACGCACCTCACGAAGTGCTGTTGGTGCTTGACGCTGGCACCGGCCAGAACGCCATCAACCAGGCCAAACAATTCAACCAGACCGTCGAACTGACCGGCCTGGCGCTGACCAAGCTCGACGGCACCGCCAAGGGCGGGGTGATTTTCGCCCTGGCCAAGCAATTCGGCCTGCCGATCCGCTACATTGGCGTCGGCGAAGGCATCGACGATTTGCGTACCTTTGAAGCAGAACCCTTTGTCCAGGCATTGTTTGCCGAGCGGGAGCGTTCATGATTCGTTTCGAACAGGTCGGTAAGCGCTACCCGAACGGTCACGTCGGCTTGCATGAGCTGAGCTTTCGAGTCCGTCGTGGCGAATTCTTGTTTGTCACCGGCCATTCCGGTGCCGGTAAATCCACACTGTTGCGCCTGTTGCTGGCGATGGAGCGCCCGACCAGCGGCAAGCTGCTGCTCGCCGGGCAAGACCTGAGCACCATCAGCAACGCGCAGATACCTTTCTTGCGCCGGCAGATCGGAGTGGTTTTCCAGAATCACCAGTTGCTGTTCGATCGCACGGTGTTCAATAACGTCGCGTTGCCTTTGCAGATCCTGGGCCTGTCCAAGGCCGAGATCGCCAAGCGCGTGGACTCGGCACTGGAGCGCGTGGCACTGTCGGATAAAACCGACTTGTACCCGGGCGACCTGTCCACCGGTCAGCAGCAGCGAGTCGGCATCGCCCGCGCCATCGTCCACCGTCCGGCCTTGCTGCTGGCGGATGAACCGACTGGTAACCTCGACCCGCGTCTGGCCGCCGAGATCATGGGTGTGTTCGAAGACATCAATCGCCTGGGTACCAGCGTGCTGATCGCCAGTCACGACCTGGCCCTGATCGCCCGCATGCGCCACCGCATGCTGACCTTGCAACGTGGTCGATTGATCGGCGACGGGGAGGCCGCGGTATGAGTGCAACACGTAGCCCCAAGGTTTCCGAGCGTGTGGCCCCGAAGGCCGCCGATCCGCAGCCGCAAAAGAAAAAACGCGATGATGACGACGGTCCGGACTTTGCCACGTTGTTCCGTGCCTGGATCGAAAGCCATCGCGCCAGTCTGGTGGACAGTCTGCGCCGCCTGGGCAAGCAGCCCATCGGCAGTTTTTTCACCTGCATGGTGATGGCGGTGGCCCTGAGCTTGCCCATGGGCCTGTCACTTTTGCTAAGTAACGTCGAGCGTCTGGGCGGTTCCTGGCAGCGCGCGGCGCAGATTTCCCTGTATCTGGACCTTGAGGCCAAGCCGGCGGAAGGTGAATCGCTGCGCGATCAGATCAAGGGCATGCCTGGCGTGGCCGATGCCGAATACGTTGGCCGGGAGCAGGCGCTGGAAGAGTTCCAGCAACAGTCCGGGCTGGGCGAGGCGCTCAAGGAGTTGCCGGAGAACCCGCTGCCAGGCGTGGTGCTGGTGACGCCGAACGAAGTCGACAAGCCGGCTCTTGAAGCATTAAGACAAAAACTATCCGAGCTGCCGAAGGTACAACAGGCGCAACTTGATTTAGTCTGGGTCGAGCGTCTGGCAGCCATCCTCAAGCTGGGTGACCGTTTTGTCTTCGGTCTGACCGTGCTTCTGGTTTCTGCATTACTTTTGGTGATAGGCAATACCATTCGTCTTCATATTGAAAACCGCCGCATAGAGATAGAAGTGATTAAACTGGTCGGCGGCACTGACAGCTATGTACGCAGGCCCTTTCTGTATATGGGCGCACTGTATGGCTTCGGTGCGGGGATTCTGTCCTGGGGCGTACTGGCGTTCGGCCTTGATTGGCTGAACGACGCGGTGGTGGGGCTGGCCGGTTTGTACGGCAGTGATTTTGCGCTGGCTGGAGTGCCAGTTGCCGACGGTCTGTCTCTCTTGCTTGGCGCGGTGCTGTTGGGGTATATCGGTGCATGGATTGCAGTCGCACGCCACCTGAGGGAGCTTGCGCCTAAGTAGTATCATTTTGCTCGTATTGACCTTTCAGCGTTTTTAGGTTTTGGGAACTTGTCTTTCGGTTTCCGGTCAATTTTCGCAGTGCTGAACTGCACGAGTTTGTAAGTCGGAGGTTTTTTCGTATGACCAATTCTTTGCAACCTGCATATGCTCTGGTCCCGGGTGCGAACCTGGAGGCCTATGTGCACACCGTCAACAGCATTCCACTGCTGTCGCCGGAGCAGGAGCGTGAACTGGCCGAGAGTCTCTATTATGAGCAGGATTTGGGGGCGGCTCGGCAGATGGTGCTCGCCCACCTGCGTTTTGTCGTACATATCGCCCGTAGCTATTCCGGCTACGGCCTGGCTCAGGCTGACCTGATCCAGGAAGGCAACGTCGGCCTGATGAAGGCCGTGAAACGCTTCAACCCGGAAATGGGCGTGCGCCTGGTGTCCTTTGCCGTGCACTGGATCAAGGCGGAAATCCACGAATTCATCCTGCGCAACTGGCGCATCGTGAAGGTCGCGACCACCAAGGCCCAGCGCAAGCTGTTCTTCAACCTGCGCAGCCAGAAGAAACGCCTGGCCTGGCTGAACAACGAGGAAGTCCATCGCGTAGCGGAAAGCCTCGGTGTAGAGCCTCGGGAAGTGCGCGAGATGGAAAGTCGCCTGACCGGCCATGACATGGCCTTCGACCCGGCTGCCGAAGCGGACGACGACAGTGCATTCCAGTCGCCGGCCAATTATCTGGAAGACCACCGGTACGACCCGGCCCGTCAACTGGAAGATGCCGACTGGAGCGACAATTCCAACCACAACCTGCACGAAGCGTTGGAAGTGCTGGACGACCGCAGCCGTGACATCCTCTACCAGCGCTGGCTGGCGGAAGAAAAAGCCACGCTGCACGACCTGGCGCAGAAGTACAACGTGTCGGCCGAGCGTATTCGTCAGCTCGAGAAGAGCGCGATGAACAAGCTCAAGTTGTCGATCGCTGCTTAACTGGCGACCTGGCAATAAAAAACGCCCCGATCATTGATCGGGGCGTTTTTATTTGAAAATCAAAAGATCGCAGCCTTCGGCAGCTCCTACATAGGATCGCGTACCCCTGTAGGAGCTGCCGAAGGCTGCGATCTTTTGTTACTGCGCCCAAGGTGCCCGACGCGAATCGTTCAGCCCGACCAGATAGCTGTCCCCGCCCAACTGACTCATCTGCTGTCGAATCCAGCCAGCTCGGCGCGAAACGTAAGAAGTCGGATGGCCGGCACTCCAGACCCGCGGGTTGGGCAGGACGGCGGCGAGCAGGCTCGACTGCTGACGGCTGAGGCCTTTTGCACTCACGCCAAAGTGATGCCGGGCGGCCGCTTCGGCACCAAACACGCCGTCATCCCACTCGACGCTGTTGAGGTACACCTCAAGAATTCGCTGCTTGGGCCAGAACACTTCGATCAATCCGGTGAACCAGGCTTCCAGGCCTTTGCGCAGCCAGCTGCGGCCAGACCACAGGAACAAGTTTTTCGAAACTTGCTGACTGAGGGTGCTGGCGCCACGGATCGAACCGCCGCGCTCGTTATGGGCAAACGCCGCCTGAATCGCGCCGATATCGAAGCCCCAGTGCTCCGGGAATTTCTGGTCTTCGCCGGCAATCACCGCGACTTTCAGGTCATCGGAGATCTCATCCCAGGGTTTCCAGGTCCGTTGCAGGTCGATGGGTTCGCCATCGAACCAGGACTCGATCTTGCGCTCGACCATCAGCGTCGTCCCCGGTGGCGGCACCACGCGAAAGATCAGCACCAGCAATACGCTGCCACCCATGAACCAGAGCACGGCCTTGGTGAAATGACGGAAATAGATACGCAGCATAGAGATGGCTTGGCCGAACCCGTTGAGCGGGCCATTATACAGACCCTTTGGATCGAAACTGACTGGAGTTCTGCATGCTGCGTGGCTTTCTGATGCTGGCCGCTTTTTTCGGTTTCACCGGTGTCGGCCTCGGCGCCTTTGCCGCCCATGGCCTGAAAAACCGCCTGAGTGCCGAGTACATGGCGATTTTCCACACGGGCGTCACCTATCAACTGGTGCATACCCTGGCATTACTGGGTGTCGCATTCCTGTCCACGCAGATTCCCGGCCGCCTGATCACCTGGGCCGGCGCGTCGTTTGCCATCGGTATCCTGTTGTTCTCCGGCAGCCTGTACATCTTGACGCTGACCGGCATCAGCAAGCTCGGCATCATCACCCCGTTCGGTGGCCTGGCCTTCCTGGCGGGCTGGTTTTGCCTCGGACTCGCCGCCTGGCGGTTGAGCTGACCCTGTAGGAGCTGCCGCAGGCTGCGATCTTTTGATCTTAAAAAATCAAAGTCAAAAGATCGCAGCCTGCGGCAGCTCCTACAGGATCGAGTTTCAAGACGAATGGCTTGGGTCGGCCTGACTGATCGGGCTAGAATGCCTGCCCCTAAAAATGATGGCGGCATCCGGCATGCGCATTCAGTTGAACGGCGAATCCTTTGAACTGCCCGACGGTGAAACCGTTGCGGCCCTGCTGAACCGTCTGGACCTGACCGGACGCCGGGTGGCGGTGGAACTCAATCTGGATATCGTCCCGCGCAGTCAGCATGCAGACACCGCGTTGAACGACGGCGACAACGTCGAAGTGGTGCACGCCATCGGCGGCGGCTAGTAGCCTCGGCCGCGTGGCCACAGAATTCTGCAAGTACCTCACCCCTACAGAGGATTTCCCATGAGCATCGTTCGCAGCGACAAGCCTTTCGTCCTGGCCGGTCGTACTTACCAGTCGCGTTTGCTGGTCGGTACCGGCAAGTACCGTGACATGGAAGAAACCCGCCTGGCAATCGAAGCCTCAGGTGCCGAGATCGTCACTTTCGCCGTGCGCCGCACCAACCTTGGCCAGATCGAGGGCGAGCCGAACCTGCTCGAAGTGCTGTCGCCGGATCGCTACACCTTCCTGCCGAACACCGCCGGTTGCTACGACGCCATCGAAGCCGTGCGCACCTGCCGCTTGGCCCGTGAGCTGCTCGATGGCCACAACCTGGTGAAGCTGGAAGTGCTGGCCGACCAGAAAACCCTGTTCCCCAACGTGATTGAAACCCTCAAGGCCGCCGAAACGCTGGTCAAGGAAGGCTTCGACGTGATGGTCTACACCAGCGATGACCCGATCATCGCCCGGCAACTGGCGGAAATCGGCTGCATCGCCGTCATGCCGCTGGCTGGTCTGATCGGTTCGGGCCTGGGGATCTGCAACCCGTACAATCTGCAAATCATCCTGGAAGAAGCCAAGATTCCGGTGCTGGTGGATGCCGGTGTCGGTACTGCGTCCGACGCCACCATCGCCATGGAGCTGGGCTGTGATGCAGTGCTGATGAACTCGGCCATTGCCCACGCCCAGCAGCCGGTCATGATGGCTGAAGCCATGAAACATGCGATCGTCGCAGGCCGCCTGGCTTACCTCGCCGGCCGCATGCCGAAAAAACTCTATGCCAGCGCCTCTTCGCCGCTGGATGGTCTGATCAAGTAAGAGCCATTGATGACTGAATCGAACGACACGCCAATCCAGACGGAAGAAGGCGACGAGCGCCAACACCGCCGCATCAAGAGCTTCGTGATGCGCGCCGGGCGCATGACCGAAGGCCAGCAAAAGGGCCTGGAGCAGGGCACTCCGCTGTTCGTGCTGCCGCTGGCAGACGCGCCAGTGGATTTCGACCAGGTGTTCGGTCGCTCGGCACCGCGCTCGCTGGAAATCGGTTTCGGCATGGGCCATTCGTTGCTGGAAATGGCAGCGGCTGCGCCGGAGCAGGATTTCATCGGCGTCGAGGTTCACCGTCCGGGTGTCGGCGCGCTGCTCAATGGTGTGCTGACGCAAGGCCTGACCAACCTGCGGGTCTACGATTGCGATGCGATCGAAGTGCTCAACCGCTGCGTGGCCGATAACAGCCTCGATCGCTTGATGCTGTTTTTCCCGGACCCGTGGCACAAGAGCCGTCACCACAAGCGCCGTATCGTTCAGGCGTCCTTCGCCGAGTTGGTGCGCAGCAAGTTGAAGGTCGGTGGCATTCTGCACATGGCCACCGACTGGGAACCGTACGCCGAATACATGCTGGAAGTGATGAGCGTCGCGCCGGGCTACCGCAACCTCGCTGAAGACGGCAAGTGCGTTCCGCGCCCGACCGAGCGGCCGATCACCAAGTTCGAACGCCGTGGCGAACGTCTTGGGCATGGCGTGTGGGATTTGAAGTTCGAGAAGCAGTCGTAGGAGCAGCCGGTCGACGCTCGATTGCTCGCGAAAAACTACAGAACAACGCGGGGCTTCAGATGCCCCGCGTTTTCGTTAACGATCATCGCTAGCAAGCTCGCTCCTACAGTGGTTTTGTGGCGTATTTGGGATCAGCGGCGGTCTGCCACGACGCCAATCAGCACCAACACCACCAGCAACACCGGCGCCAGGCTGTAGTTGTTGAACTGGCTCAAGCCGCGCACGACCCATGGCGTGGCGTAGATCAGCGCCGCACCGCTGCCGATCATGCACAGCAGGGACATCAGTGGCACGCGCAACGCGCCGGCGATGCTGCCCAGACGCTGCTCGACCCAGCCTTTGAAATCCGCACCAAACAGCACCAGCAGGCAGCCCACCAGGGCCAAGGCGATTTCCGAGAGGTTGCTGCGGCTCCAGCGAGACACGGTGGCAAGCAGGTCGAGTACCAAATCCATTCGATTTCCTTATGTCAGAAATTTCTGCAGCAAGTCGTTGAGGAAGAGTTGTCCGCGCATCGTGGCTACCAGACGTGACGGTTCGACCTGCAACAGGCCGCTTTGTTCGGCTTCACGGCGGCCTTCAGCAAGGCTTTTCAGCGTCATGCCGGTACGTTCCGGGTACAGCCGCGATTCGACGCCTTCAGTCAGGCGCAGCGCGTTCATCAGGAATTCGAACGGCATTTCATCGTTGCCCAGCGCTTTCTCGCCAGCCAGGAAGCTCTTAGCCGGATTCAGGTAATCCTTCGGCAGACGGGTCTTCCAAGTGCGAATGATGCGCCCGTCCGGATGGCTGAGCTTGCCATGGGCGCCGGCGCCGATGCCAATGAAGTCGCCAAAACTCCAGTAGTTGAGGTTGTGGCGCGCCGGGCGACCGGGCAGGGCGTAGGCCGAGACTTCGTATTGCGCGTAACCATGTTCAGCCAGCAGCGCTTGTCCGGCTTCCTGGATGTCCCAGAGCGTGTCGTCTTCCGGCAGCGTCGGCGGCTGGTTCCAGAACACCGTGTTCGGTTCCAGGGTCAGTTGATACCACGACAGGTGTGTCGGTTTCAGGGCGATGGCTGTGCGCAGGTCCGCCAGGGCATCGTCCAGGGACTGATTCGGCAAGCCATGCATCAAGTCCAGGTTGAAGTTGTCGAACCCGGCCTGCCGCGCCATGCCGGCGGCACGTACGGCTTCGTCGCCGTTGTGGATCCGCCCCAGGGCCTCGAGCTTTTCTTGCTGAAAGCTCTGGATGCCGATCGACAGGCGATTGATCCCCAGTTTCCGGTACGCCACGAACTTGTCTTGCTCGAACGTCCCCGGATTGGCTTCCAGCGTGATTTCGATGTCGCTGGCAAACGGGATGCGTTGTTCGACGCCTTTGAGCAAGCGACCCAGCGAATCAGCGCTGAACAGGCTTGGTGTGCCGCCACCAAAGAAAATCGAGCTCAGCTCACGACCATAAACGGCGTGCAGGTCCTGATCGAGATCGGCCAGCAAGGCGTCGACGTACTCTTCTTCCGGCAGCACGGGGCTGGCGGTGTGGGAGTTGAAGTCGCAATAAGGGCATTTGCGCACGCACCACGGGATATGGATATACAGCGCCAGCGGCGGCAGCACAGACAGGGCTGCCCGAGGCGATTGTGCATCGCCGCCGAAGATCAGCGGCGACGCGGATGATTCACGGGTCATTTCAAGCCCAGACGCTGGCGCAGCAGATCCATTGCACGGGCGCGGTGGCTGATCTGGTTCTTGTCGCTTGGGCTAAGTTCGGCGCTGGAGCAATCACGCTCAGGCACCCAGAACAGCGGATCGTAGCCAAAACCGTGTTCGCCGCTGGCCTGGGTCAGGATTCGCCCGTGCCACAAACCTTCACAGAGGATCGGCAGCGGATCATCGGCGTGGCGCACCAAGGCCAGCACGCATACGAACTGCGCGCCACGTTCGGCTTCGGGTACGTCTTTCAACACGTCGAGCAACTTGGCGTTGTTCGCCGCATCGCCCTTGCCGTCGGCATAACGCGCCGAGTAGATGCCTGGCGCGCCGCCCAGGAAATCCACCGCCAGCCCGGAATCGTCGGCCAGCGCCGGCAGGCCGGAAATGCGCGCGGCATTGCGGGCCTTCAGGATGGCGTTTTCGACGAACGACAGGCCGGTTTCTTCAGGCTCGACGCTGCTGAACTCGCCAATCGAGCGCAGATGCACCGACTCGCCGAGCATGGCCTGGAGTTCCTTGAGTTTGCCGGCGTTATGGCTGGCCAATACGAGCTGCGTGAAGTTGATCATTGGCCGGGGAAGAGCTCTTGGTTGAAATTGATGGTGTTGATCTTGTCGCCGGTCTGCACCTTGATGTCGAAGGTGCGGACTTCCTGCTGATCCACTGGATATTGCGCAATGTAGTAGATCGCGCCTTGTTCGGTGATCTGTTTGAACTGCAGTGGCACGGTCTGGCTGGTCAGGTCTTTGATCGAGCCGCTCACCTGGGCCATCTGTGGCTTGCCTTCCTTGAGGACCGAAATGTTGATCACGCCCTGATTCTTGCTGCGGATCAGTTCGGCGGACTTGGCAATGTCCGGTGTCAGATAGGTGGAGTTGAAGGTGTTGTAGTGCACTGTCACGTCGCCGAAGGTTTCCTGGCGCTCGCCTTTGATGGCGTCAGCGGCCATGGCGGTGACGCTCAGGCAGGCAGTGAGTAGAAACAACGCTAGACGACCCATGATCGTTCTCCTTGAAATAGGGTGGATCAGACTGCGACCTTGTGGTCGGAAAGTCCCGGGCTGCTGACCCGGTAGATTCCGATCTCACCTAACAGATTAGGCCATAGCTTACTGGCCCACCCGTGCCGATGCTGTTGATCCACGGCAAGCCGATCAATGACCTTCGCTTCACGTTCGCGACACAAGGCTTCAAAGTCCGCGAAGGTGCAGAAGTGAATGTTCGGCGTGTTGTACCAGGTGTAGGGCAGGAACTCGGAAACCGGCATGCGGCCCTTGCTCGCCAGGTACCAGCGGCAGCGCCAGTGACCGAAATTCGGGAAAGTGATGATGCACTGCCGGCCCACGCGCAGCATTTCCTCGAGGATCTTGTCCGGGTAGTGCACAGCTTGCAGCGCCTGGGTCATGACCACGATGTCGAAACTGTTGCTGGCAAAGTTACCCAGGCCCTTGTCCAGGTCCTGTTCGATGACGTTGATGCCCTTGGCCACGCACTCGGCGATGTTGTCGGCGTCGTTTTCCAGGCCATAACCGGTGACTTGCTTGTTATCGCGCAGCCAGGTCAGCAGTTCGCCATCGCCGCACCCGAGGTCGAGCACGCGGCTGCCGGCGGGGATCCATTCCTGGATGATTTCCAGATCAGCTCTCATGGCTTTCTCACAACGTAATGCGGTTCATGTAATTGCCGAATGCCTGCAGGTAGCGCGGGATCGGAATCAGGAAGGCGTCGTGGCCTTGCGGTGCGTCGATCTCGAGGTAGCAGACGTCCTTGCGCGCGGCCATCAGCGCGTCCACCAGTTCCCGCGAGCGGGCAGGAGAGAAGCGCCAGTCGGTGGTGAACGACATCACGCAGAACTTGGCCTTGGCACCTTCAAAGGTTTTCGCCAGGTTATCGTCGAAGTTCGCCGCCGGATCGAAGTAATCGAGCGCTTTGGTCATCAACAGATACGTATTGGCATCGAAGCGTCCGGAGAACTCTTCGCCCTGATAGCGCAGGTAGCTTTCAACCTGGAACTCGACGCTGTGGAAGTCGTAGTTGAGCTTTTCGCTCTTCAGCCCTCGGCCGAATTTTTCGCCCATGGAGTCGTCGGACAGGTAGGTGATGTGCCCGACCATCCGCGCCAGCATCAGGCCGCGCTTGGGGATCACGTTGTGTTCCTGGAACGAACCGCCGTGGAATTCCGGGTCGGTGAGTATCGCCTGGCGCGCCACTTCGTTGAACGCGATGTTCTGTGCCGACAGCTTGGGTGCCGAGGCGATGGCCAGGCAGTGACGGATGCGGTCTGGGTAGGTGATGCTCCATTGCATCGCCTGCATGCCGCCGAGGCTGCCGCCGATCACGGCCGCGAACTGGGCGATACCGAGGCGATCCGCCAGGCGCGCCTGGCTGTGCACCCAATCTTCGACGGTCAACACCGGGAAGTCGGCGCCGAACGGCTTGCCGGTGTCCGGGTTGATGCTGCTCGGGCCGGTGGAACCGTTGCAGCCGCCGAGGTTGTTCAGGCTGACCACGAAGAACTTGCTGGTGTCGATCGGCTTGCCGGGGCCGATGCAGCTGTCCCACCAACCGGGCTTGCGGTCGTCGGCGCTGTGGTAACCGGCGGCGTGGTGGTGACCGGACAGGGCATGGCAGATCAGCACGGCGTTGCTCGCCGTGGCGTTGAGCGTGCCGTAGGTTTCGTAAATCAGGTCATAGGCCGGGAGCGAACGTCCGCAGGCCAACGCCAGGGGTTCGCTGAAGTGCGCCACTTGCGGTGTCACCAGACCAACAGAATCGGGGGGAAAGGCAGCTGGCATCGACCCTGCTCTCATTGAAATGAGGCGTAAGTCTAAAGATCGCTGCCCCTAGCAGCAAGCTAACCCTTGCCCACTGTAGGAGCCGGCTTGCCGGCGAACCAGATGTCACGGTGTGTCAGTCACGCCGCCTTCGCTGGCAAGCCAGCTCCTACAGTAGGTTCAGCGTTCCAGTCCGGGCAAATCCGGCAGCTTCTTCGGTGAACAGATCCGCACCCGTTTCTGCCGGTTCAACTCACCACTGATCAGGCTGACCTGGCTCTTGGACACGCCAAAGGCCTTGGCCAGAAACGCCATCAGATAGGCGTTGGCCTTGCCCTCGACTGGCGGCGCGGTCAGGCGAATCTTCAGGCGATCGCCGTGCAGCCCGCAAAAATCATCACTGCGGGCTGCCGGTTGCAGGTGACACTCCAGAATCAGGTCGTCACCGTCCCAACGAAAGTAGCTCATCAGATCAGGCCGAGCAGCCCCTGCGGCATGAAGGCAAAGTACGCAAGGCGCGGGATCAGCCAGCTTTGCAGCAACTGGATCACAATGAACGCGAAGATCGGCGAGATGTCGAGACCACCCAGGTTAGGGATGATCCGGCGGAACGGTGCAAGGACCGGCTCAGTGATCTGAGCGACCAGTTCTGCGCCAGGGTTATGGCTGCCCGGTGCAACCCAGGACAGAATCACACTGATGATCATCGCGTAGAACAGAACATTCAAAAACAGCGAGAAAAGGGCGATCAGAGCCCAAGGCACCAACAGCAGCAAGTCGACCTCGAAGCCTTTGAGCAGCAGGATAACCGCCATCAGCACTATCTGCACGATCAGCGCCAGTACCAGTGACGACATGTCCAGCCCGAACATGCTCGGGATGACCCGGCGCAGAGGCTTGAGCAGTGGTTGCGTGGCCTTGACGATGAACTGGCAGAGCGGGTTGTAGAAATTCGCCCGAACCAGTTGCAGGATGAAGCGCATCAGTACGATCAGCAGGTACAGGCTGCCAAGGGTTTTAATGATGAAAATGGCAGCGTCATTGAGTCCAAGCATCGTTGATTCCTTTGTAAGAGCTGATTAGCGACCGAGTTGCTCAGCCATCTCGGCCGAGCGATGCGCGGCAGCACTGAGTGCTTGTTCGACCAGGGCTTCAAAACCATTGGCTTGGAACGACTTGATTGCAGCTTCCGTGGTGCCCGCAGGCGAGGTGACACGGCGGCGCAACTCGGCGGCGTCGACGTCGCTGGAGACCGCCATGTGGGCGGCGCCCAAGGCGGTTTGCAAGGTCAGTTGCGCGGCGATGTCCGCCGGCAGGCCGAGTTTCACACCGGCGGCGGTCATGGCCTCGATCAACAGGAAGAAATACGCCGGGCCCGAGCCGGAAACGGCGGTGACGGCGTCCAGTTGCTGCTCTTCATTCAGCCACAGGGCGATGCCGACGGCGGACAGCAGTTCCTGGGCCTGCTGACGCTGTTCGGCTGTCACCTCGGCTGTTGCGAACAGGCCGCTCGCGCCCTGACGCACCAGCGCCGGGGTGTTGGGCATGCAGCGCACGATCGGCTGGGCGCCGAGCCAGTTGTTCATGCTGGCGCAGGTGATGCCCGCGGCAATCGAAACCACCAGTTGATTGGGCTTGAGGCTTGGGCGAATGGCTTCGCAAACGGCTTTCATCGCCTGGGGTTTGACCGCCAGGACAACGACGTCGGCGCCATCAATGGCCTGGGTGTTGTCGGCGAAGGTTTCGATGCCATGTTCAGCGCTCACGCGGGCGCGGGTTTCTTCGCCCGGATCGCTGGCGCGGATCTGTGCGGCTTCCAGACCCTTGGCCCGCAGGCCGCCGATCAGGCTGGCTGCCATGTTGCCGGCACCGATAAAGGCAATACGCATTTTGCTCATGTCAGGTCCTTATAAAGAGAGGTGTCGGCCATGGCTCATGGCTGGCCGTGCATTTGTGAAGAGCCGCGAGCGCCAAACAGGGCGGTACCGATCCGCACCCAAGTGGCACCCTGGGCAATGGCTGACTCGAGGTCGTGGCTCATGCCCATGGAAAGTGTGTCGAGCGGCAGGTTCAGGCTGGCTTGCAGGCTTTGCACGGCAGCGAAAGCGGCATCCTGGGCAGCGCGATCTTCAGTCGGCTCGGGGATTGCCATCAGCCCGCGCAGTTTCAGGCGCGGCAGGTCGCTGATGGCGTTGGCCAGGGCCGGCAGGTCAGCCGGGGTGCAGCCGGATTTGCTGGCTTCACCGCTGACATTGATCTGAATGCAGATGTTCAGGGGCGGCAAATCTGCGGGACGTTGTTCGGACAGGCGTTGTGCGATTTTCAGACGATCCACGGAATGCACCCAGTCGAAGTGCTCGGCGATAGCACGAGTCTTGTTCGATTGAATGGGGCCGATGAAGTGCCAGATCAAGGGCAGGTCGGCCAGTTCGAGCTGCTTGCCCAGCGCTTCCTGCAGGTAGTTCTCGCCAAAGTCGCGCAGGCCGGCGGCGTAGGCTTCACGTAGGTCTTGTGCGGGTTTGGTCTTGCTCACGGCCAGCAGATGGACGCTGTTTTCACCGCGGTTGGCGGCGAGTGTTGCGGCATGGATGCGCGAACTAACTTCGAGAATGTTGTCTGCTATGGTGGACATCAAGAGGCGCCAGCGGTCTGAAGGTTCGCGGCATTCTACTGGAATTGAGGGGCGCTATGGATATCACCGAACTGCTGGCATTCAGCGCGAAACAGGGCGCATCCGACCTGCACCTGTCTGCCGGCCTGCCGCCGATGATTCGGGTTGACGGTGATGTGCGGCGCATCAATCTGCCGGCCCTGGATCACCAACAGGTGCAGACGCTGATCCATGCCATCATGAATGACGCCCAGCGGGTGGATTTCGAGAAACATCTGGAAACCGATTTTTCCTTTGATGTGCCCGGTGTGGCGCGCTTTCGGGTCAATGCGTTCAATCAGAACCGTGGCGCGGGCGCTGTGTTTCGTACCATCCCGTCGAAAGTGCAGGGCATGGACGAACTGGGCATGGGGGACGTGTTTCGCAAAATGACCGACGCGCCCCGTGGCCTGGTGCTGGTGACTGGCCCGACCGGTTCCGGCAAGTCCACCACGCTGGCGGCGATGATCGATTACCTCAATTCCCATCGCCATCACCACATCCTCACCATCGAGGACCCTATCGAGTTTGTCCATGAGCCGCGCAAGTGCCTGATCAACCAGCGTGAAGTCCATCGCGATACTCGCAGCTTCGCCACCGCCTTGCGATCGGCACTGCGGGAAGACCCGGATGTGATTCTGGTGGGCGAGATGCGCGATCTGGAGACCATTCGCCTGGCGTTGACCGCCGCCGAAACCGGTCATCTGGTGTTCGGCACGCTGCACACCACGTCGGCGGCGAAAACCATCGATCGTGTGGTGGACGTGTTTCCGGGGGACGAGAAGTCGATGGTGCGATCGATGCTCTCCGAGTCGCTGCTGGCGGTGGTGTCCCAGACCCTGGTGAAGAAGATCGGCGGCGGGCGCATCGCGGCCCACGAAATCATGCTGGGGACGTCGGCGATCCGGAACCTGATCCGCGAAGACAAGGTGGCGCAGATGTACTCGGCGATTCAGTCGGGAGGGGCGCTGGGCATGCAGACGCTGGATATGAGCTTGAAGGACCTGGTGACCAAGGGCTTGATCAGTCGTGACCATGCGCGGGAGAAGGCGCGGTCACCGGATGGGTTTTGATGGCCCTGAAAGCAAAAGATCGTCCGAACGCGGCCCGAGCCTTCGGACGATCCTTTGATCTTGCTTTAATCAGCGCTGAACAACCCGCAACTGATTCGGCTCTTTCGGCAGAACCCGCTTGGCAACCACGTAGTGGTTTTCCCAGTACGGTTTATTCAAAGTGTCGATGGACACCGACTTGCCGCGACGTGGCGCGTGGATGAAGCGATCGTTGCCCAGGTAAATGGCGACGTGATTGACCCGACGGCTCTTGATGTTGAAGAAAATCAGGTCGCCCGGCTTCAGGTCGTTGCGATCGACTTTTTCCCCATGACCGCTGGCCATGGCATTGGAGGTGCGTGGCAGGTCGAACGTAGCGTCGTTGAACGCGTACTTCACCAGGCCGCTGCAATCGAAGCCTTTGCTTGGGCTGCTGCCACCCCAACGATAGGGAGTGCCAAGGACGTTCACGGCGCGGCTCAGCACGTCGCTGCTTTCCTTGGTGCCCATCGGTGGAACCAGGCCGCTTTTGCTGCTGGCCAGGCTTGGAGCATATTTAGCGGATTTTTTGTCTTTGCTCGAAGGAGCAGAGGCATGGGATTTTGGGGTGTAACCATTAACGTTAGGAAGACGTTGCTCACGATTGGTGGCGTGGGCGGCCAGTGGCATCAAAAGGCAAATGGTTAGCCATGTCTTGAAAAATGAACGCATTAGGCAAGGCTCTTAATAAGTTAGCGCGCAACTTTATAACAGCTTTTTTGCTGCCTCCGAGGCCGTTGGTCGATTCAATTCGGGGGGCAATGGTGGCAAAAAAGCGGCAAAATGGCGCAATTGTCGGACAGAAGTCCGGTGTTACAAGGCTTTGACGGGAGTGACGGTAGCATTTGCCATACGTCGGATGCCTGTAAAAAAGTCACAAAGAATTAAAGAATATTTATCTATCGTGTGAATCGAGGCCATTCATGAACCCCTATCAACAGGCTGTCCAGCAGCAAGACACCCACAGCAAAGTGATCGGTTACCTGCTGTGGATTTTCGGTTTTACCGGCGCTCACCGCTTCTATTACGGCAAGCCGGTGACCGGGACGATCTGGTTCTTCACCTTTGGCTTGCTGGGGATCGGTTGGCTGATCGACATCTTCCTGATCCCGTCCATGGACCGTGAAGCGGACCTGCGGTTCACCGCCGGGCCGATCGAATACAACGTGGCGTGGATTCTGCTGACGTTTCTCGGGGTGTTTGGCGTGCACCGGATGTATCAGGGGAAATGGATCAGTGGGTTGCTGTACTTGCTGACGGGCGGGTTGTTCTTTGTTGGCGTGCTGTATGACTTCTGGACGTTGAATGATCAGGTGTCGGTGCGTAATGCGCAGAGTCGTTGATTAAATGTGGCGAGGGGGCATGCCCTCTCGCCACAGGGTTTTACGTCTGGTGGCTGATCCTGCTATTCGTCTGCTTGAGTCATAGCCTGTGAATAACTATTGAAATGCTTTTAGCAGTTGAAGTTGAAGTGTTGCAAATGCAATTGTACTGATGCTGTATAAAGTTGAAATGATGAGGTGGTTTGGAGTAGCCCAGTAATTTATGCTGTCAGCGAGAATCGCAAGTGATGCAAATGCAGTTATCAACGCTGATGCTTTTATTAAGGTTCCGTTCGTGCGGTGTGTGCGGGCTTTTTTGTATAAGAGTATTTGCATTAGATGAAGTGTAAGTAATGTTAAGCCTGCAATCAGGATTGCACCTATTGGTATTCCAATTGAGTCTCGATCTATGTTGTAAATGCCTGTGCTCAAATTATTTTCTAAAATAAATATTGCTACACTGGAGGTGATCGCTAAAAGCACTGGGTAGATGTAGTTCAGGTGTTTGTAGAGAGGCTTCATGTTGGCTCTTCCTGAATGCAGAAGCTCATAAGTAAAGGCTTTTATACCGTTTTTCATTCTAGCCAATCATGGAGCATATCCATTTCGGCTGGGGAGATGACGGGGCCGTCGCACAGTGGCAGTGAGTAAGTTTGCCCGTCGTTGGTGATGATGGCTTCACCTGCGCCCTGCCAATCTGCAGTCCCATAGGTTCCCCAAGTGAACCCAGGATTAACTGTAAAGCCGCCTGAATTTCCCGTTGCTCCTTGTTTTTATAGTCTTTGTGTTCAGGGGGGGTGTAGTGATTTTTCCTTGTGCTGTATTTGTACTAAATGATGGATTTTGAATCTGCACTCAATAACTTTGTAGGATGTTTCTGTATGTTGTGAAGTTCTTTTCGTGCAGATGGTGAGAAGTCAGAAGCATCTGTTCATTGGATAGTTTTATTTACCATCGCTTGTAGAAATATTCTTGATGCGGATGTGCTGTTTGGGGAAAGGCAGTGGAGGAAGGGCAGGAGGGCTACATGACTTCTGGACGTTGAATGAACAGGTTTCTGTGCGTAACGCGCAGAGACGATAAGCGAAGATCAAAAGATCGCAGCCTGCGGCAGCTCCTACACGGGAATATGCATTTCCCTGTAGGAGCTGCCGCAGGCTGCGATCTTTTGTTTTTAAGCCTGGTGGCTGATCCGCCCATCCACCAATGTGTAACGCACCACACCCGGCAGGCTGTGGCCAAAGAACGGGCAGTTTTCGCCCTTGGACAGCCAGCTTCCACCCGCCACGGTCGAGGCCGCCGGGTCGAACAGCACGATGTCCGCCGCACCACCCACCGCCAGTTTGCCTGCCGGCAGGCGCAAGGCCTCGGCAGGGCCGGCGCTCAGGCGTTTGAGCAACGTCGGCAGGTCCAGCAAGCCATCTTCGACCAGGGTCATTGCCAGTGGCAGCAGCAGTTCAACGCTGCTGATGCCTGGCTCGGTCGCGCCGAACGGTGCCAGTTTGGCGTCACGCTCATGGGGTTGGTGATGGCTGGAGATGGCCGAGATCACCCCCGATTTCACCGCTGCGCGCAGGCCTTCGCGGTCGGCGCGGGTGCGTAGCGGCGGTTGGACGTGATACAGGCTGCTGAAGTCGATCAGCGCTTCGTCGGTAAGGATCAGCTGGTACAGGGCGACATCCGCGGTCACCTTCAGGCCTCGGGCCTGGGCCTGGGCGATCAATTCAACACCGCGGGCGCTGGTGAGCTGGCTGAAGTGTGCGCGCACGCCGGTCTGTTCAACCAGCAGCAGATCGCGGGCCAGGGCGACGGTCTCGGCACTTTCCGGAATGCCCGGCAAGCCCAGGAAGCTGGCGGTCGGGCCTTCGTGAGCCAGGCCACCCTCGGCCAGGTCGTGATCCTGGGAGTTGAAAATCACCGTCAGGTCGAAGGTCGCTGCGTAGTCCAGCGCCCGGCACAGGGTGCGGGTGTTGCGGAAACTCTCCAGGCCATTGCCGAAGGCCACGCAACCGGCATCGCGCAGAGCGACGAGTTCGGCGAGCTGTTCACCGTCCAGGCCTTTACTCAGGGCGCCAATCGGGAAGACTTTGGTGTTGCCGGCCTCGCGGGCACGGTCGAGGATCAGTTCGGCCACCGCGGAAGTGTCCAGCACCGGTTTGGTCTTCGGCGGGCAGCACAGGCTGGTCACGCCGCCAGCCGCCGCTGCGCGGGTTTCGCTGACGATCGAGCCTTTGCGACTGTAACCCGGCTCGCGCAGGGCAACGTTGAGGTCTACCAGGCCGGGAGCGGCCACCAGGCCTTTGGCGTCGATTGTGTCGACGGCGACAAAACCGGCTGGCGCAGCGCCAAGGGCGACGACTTTGCAGGCTTCAATGTGGATATCGGTCACTTGATCCAGGCCACTGGCCGGATCGATCACGCGGGCGCCGAGAATGCTGAGCTTCACTGGGCGTTCTCCTGCTCGAATTGGCGCTGGGCAGTCTGCCCGCTCATGGCCATGGACAGCACGGCCATACGAATGGCGATCCCGTAGGTCACCTGGTTGAGGATCACCGAATGCGGGCCGTCGGCCACTGCCGACTCGATTTCCACGCCACGGTTGATCGGCCCCGGGTGCATCACGATGGCATCGGGCTTGGCACCGGCCAGGCGCGCGGTGGTCAGGCCGAACAGGCGATAGAACTCGCCTTCGCTCGGCAGCAGGCCGCCGGTCATGCGTTCACGCTGCAGGCGCAGCATGATCACCACGTCGACGTCTTTCAGGCCTTCGGTCATGTCGGTGTAGACCTTCACGCCATACTGCTCGATGCCGATCGGCAGCAGGGTTTTCGGCGCGATCACGCGGATGTCCGGGCAACCGAGGGTTTTCAGGGCCAGCATGTTCGAACGCGCGACCCGCGAATGCAGGATGTCGCCGACGATGGCCACCGAAAGGTTTTCGAACCCGCCCTTGTGCCGGCGGATGGTCAGCATGTCGAGCATGCCCTGGGTCGGGTGCGCGTGCCGGCCGTCGCCGCCGTTGATGATCGCCACTTGTGGGCAGACATGCTCGGCGATGAAGTGAGCGGCACCTGAATCACCGTGGCGCACGACGAACATGTCGGCGGCCATGGCTTCCAGGTTGCGCAGGGTGTCGAGCAGGGTTTCGCCCTTGCTCGCCGACGAGGTGGACACGTTGAGGGTGATCACGTCCGCCGAGAGCCGCTGGGCCGCCAGTTCGAAGGTGGTGCGGGTGCGGGTCGAGTTCTCGAAGAACACGTTGCACACGGTCTTGCCGCGCAGCAACGGGACCTTCTTGACGGCCCGGGCGCCGACTTCGAGGAAGGAATCGGCGGTGTCGAGGATTTCCGTCAGCAGCTCGCGGCGCAAACCGTCGAGCGAGAGGAAGTGGCGCAGCTGGCCCTGATCATTGAGCTGCAGCGGGCGCTTGGTTTCTAGAGGCGTCATCGCAAGGGGGACTCTCAATAGGGCGAATTAAAGGGCGAGGTCTTGCAGTTCGAGCGCGAGCTCGGGGCCGGACAGCTTCACCCGTTCGTGGGCCGCCAGCGACAGGGTGGCGCCCACCACGTTCGGGCGGATCGGCAATTCGCCGGCGTCCAGATCCAGCAGGCACACCAGCGTCACGCTGGCCGGGCGGCCGTAGTCGAACAGTTCGTTCATGGCGGCGCGGATGGTCCGGCCGCTCATCAGTACGTCGTCGATCAGTACCAGGTGCTGGCCTTCGATCTCGAACGGCAGCGCCGAAGGGCGAACCTGCGGGTGCAGGCCGTTCTGGCTGAAATCGTCGCGGTAGAAGGACACGTCCAGGGTGCCGAGGGGCTCATCGCTGCCCAATTCCTTGAGCAGGGCTTGGGCCACCCAGACGCCGCCGGTACGGATGCCGATGAAACGCGGGTCGCTGATGCCACGGTGCTCCAGGTGGGCCTTCAGGCGCGTGGCCATCTGGCTGATCAGTTCGGCGGGATTGGGCAGGCTCATGGTTGCTCCTTCTTGGGCCCGAGCCGGCTTGTGCGCAAGGTGGCTCGGGTTGTTGTAGCTAATAGAGGCGCGTAGCGGCTCTTCAGGATTCGAACAGTGCGCCATTCTCGTCGAGCCAGCCTTGCAGCAGCAGGGCGGCGGCGATGGCATCGACCGGGTTGTCGCGGTAACTGCCTTTCTGGCCGCCACGAGCCAGGCGTTCACCCTTGGCCTCGAAGGTGGTCAGGCGTTCATCGTGGGTATAGAAGGGCAGGTTGAAGCGGCCGTTCAGGCGCCGGGCGAACTTTTCCGCGCGGGCGCACATGTCACTGGGGGTGCCGTCCATGTTCAACGGCAGGCCGACCACCACGGCATCGGGTTTCCACTCTTTGATGAGGGCTTCGACCTGGTTCCAGTCAGGAATGCCGTTCTGCGCTTTCAGCGTGCACAGCTCGCGGGCCTGGCCGGTCACCACCTGGCCGACCGCAACACCAATCTGTTTGGTGCCGTAGTCGAATCCGAGAATCAGTCGCAGGGCCATCAGGCGTGCCCCGCCTGGCTGGTCAGCAGGCTGAGGTTGATGCCCAGGTGCTTGGCCGCCGCTTCCAGGCGCAGTTCGCTGCTGGTGTTGAACAGGATGTCGGCGTCAAACGGGCAGGTCAACCAGGCGTTCTGCGCGAGTTCGGCCTCCAGCTGCCCGGCTTCCCAGCCGGCATAGCCGAGGGCGATCAGGCTTTTTGCCGGGCCGACGCCGTCAGCGATGGCGAACAGTATGTCCTGGGTGGTCGACAGGGATAACTCGTCTTCCAGATCAACGGTTGCCTGGAAAGTCAGCCCCTTGGGGTGCAGGACGAAGCCGCGATCGGTCTGCACCGGGCCGCCGATAAAAATCGGCACATGCTGGCAGAGCGCAGGCGGTTCGATATCCGGGCGCAATTGCTCAAGGATATCGGCCAGGTTCAGCTCTTGCGGACGGTTGACCACCAGCCCCATGGCACCATTGGCCGTGTGCTCGACGATGTAGGTCAAGGTGTGCGCAAAGTTCGGGTCGGCCATGTGTGGCATGGCGATCAGGAATTGATGCTTGAGGTAGCGGCGATCTTGAAGGCRCCTTCGCTGGCAAGCCAGCTCCTACAGGGGATATGCCGGTCAATTGCTGGAGAGCCTGTCCCCACGGGCAAACTTCCAGGTGCGGATGATCTCCAGCCGGTCAATATCCGACAAATCCCCGGTAAACGGCGCAAACGGTGCCGCCAGCCGGACGATCCGTTGCGCCGCCTGGTCCAGCAGCGGCTGGCCTGAGGACTCCAGCACCAGCACTTCATACAGCGAACCGTCGCGATTGATCGACACCATCAGGCGCAAGTTGCCGTAGATCTGTTTGCGCCGCGCTTCGTCAGGGTAATTGAGGTTACCGATGCGCTCGACTTTCTTGCGCCATTCGTCTTTGTACCAGGCGCCCTTGTCGCGCATGGTCGATGCTGCGCTCAAGCGGTGGATGCGCGGGCGCTTGGCGTACAGCTGTTGTTCGGCGGCCAGTTCCGCTTCGAGGCTGGCGATGTCGCTGGACAGTTGCTCACTGTCGAACGTCGGTGCCTGGACCTGGGATTTGACCTCGGTCTTGGGCTCCTCGGTCTTGGCGGGGGCTTTTTTCGGTTTCGGTGCCACGGTGGTCACGGCAGCCTTGGGCGAAGCTTCCTGCGTTTCAGGCTTGGCGGCCGGCGGTGGCGTGACCTTTTGCACCTTGTTGTCCTGGAACGGCGCGACCTCGGTGGTCTTGGGAATCGCCTTTTTATCCAGGGTGCCGCTGCCTTGCTGATTCTGCTGGGCGAGGAAGTCGGCCTTTTCAGGCTTCTTTTCGCTTTTGAAGGTGGCGAGGGTGATTTCCAGGGTTTTGCTGATCTGCTTGGGCTCGACCACTGCAAACCCGACACCCAACAGCAAGGCCAGGTGGATCAGCGCCGCCAGAAACAGGGTAAAACCGAGGCGATCGGCCGGGCGCACGCCACGGTGGGCGAGTTCGGCAGGCAGATCGGACGGGAGGGTCATGACAAGGAAACCAACATCGCGTTTTCACAGGCCGCGCATGATAACGCAATGTTGGTTTGGCTAATCAACGTGCCTTGAGCTTCTGATCGATGGCATCCATCAACAGGCCGCCGATGTCGGTGCCAAACGCATTATCAATCTCGCGAATGCAGGTCGGGCTGGTGACGTTGATCTCGGTCAGGTGCTCGCCGATCACATCCAGGCCAACGAACAACAGGCCTTTTTCACGCAGGGTCGGGCCGACTTGCGCGGCGATCCAGCGGTCTTTGTCGGTCAGCGGGCGGGCTTCGCCACGGCCGCCGGCGGCGAGGTTGCCACGGGTTTCGCCCTTGGCCGGAATCCGCGCCAGGCAATAATCCACAGGCTCGCCGTCAATCATCAGGATGCGCTTGTCGCCATCGACGATGGCCGGCAAGTAGCCCTGGATCATGATTTGCTGCTGGCCATGCAAGGTCAGGGTTTCGAGAATCACCGAGAGGTTCGGGTGGCCGGCGGTGTGGCGGAAAATCGAGGAACCGCCCATGCCGTCCAGCGGCTTGAGAATCACATCGCCATGGTGGTCGGCGAATTCGCGCAGGACGTCCGGGCGACGGCTGACGATGGTCGGCGGCGTGCACTGCGGGAACAGCGTGGCGAACAGCTTTTCGTTGCAGTCGCGCAGGCTTTGCGGCTTGTTGACCACCAGCACGCCAGCGCGCTCGGCCTGTTCCAGCAAATAAGTGGAATAGACGAACTCCATGTCGAACGGCGGATCCTTGCGCATCAGGATCACGTCCAGATCGCTCAGCAGCGCGTCGCTTTCGGCGCCCAGTTCGAACCACTTTTCCGGGTTGGCGAACACCTGCAGCGGACGCATCCGCGCCCGCGCCTGGCCATCGCCCTGATACAGGTCGCGCTGCTCCATGTAGAACAGCTCCCAGCCACGCTTTTGCGCGGCCAGCAGCATGGCCAGCGAGCTATCCTTTTTATAGGAAATGCTGGCGATAGGGTCCATGACAATCCCGACGCGAACGCTCATTGGGTTTTCCTCGAAAATTGGCTACCGGATCGGTATGAAAAAAGTGGCGTCAGAGTGGCGCTGAGTGTGTTCCCGGTCAAGGAAAAACCACCTTGCGGGTCGGCCGATAGATTGGTTTTGGAGACTGTGCTAAAAAGGCTGCCATGTCGTGCCGGCCCTTGAGCATCAAGGGTTTCGAGCCGCGTTAACCGGCAAACGGACAATTTGTTTCGCAAAGGCGACGGTAGAGCATTTTATGGAACAGCACCCCAGCGCCTTGAAGGTCATGGTGATCGACGATTCGAAGACGATCCGTCGCACCGCCGAAACGCTGCTCAAGAACGTGGGTTGTGAGGTCATCACGGCCATCGACGGTTTTGATGCCCTGGCCAAGATTGTCGACAACCATCCCGGCATCATCTTTGTCGACATCATGATGCCGCGCCTGGATGGCTATCAGACCTGCGCCCTGATCAAGAACAACAGCGCGTTCAAGTCCACGCCGGTGATCATGCTGTCGTCCAAGGACGGGCTGTTCGACAAGGCCAAGGGGCGTATCGTCGGCTCCGACCAGTTTTTGACCAAGCCTTTCAGCAAGGAAGAATTGCTTGATGCGATCCAGGCCCATGTTCCTGGCTTCGCCGCCGTTTTGCCGCAGTAGGACACGCACAGTGACGCTCGGCCATCGGGCCCGGCGTCGACAAGAATGGGGAAGACCATGGCACGTATTCTGATCGTCGATGATTCGCCGACCGAAATGTACAAACTGACCGGCATGCTGGAAAAGCACGGTCATGAAGTGTTGAAAGCCGAAAACGGCGCCGACGGTGTGGCCCTGGCCCGCCAGGAAAAACCCGACGCGGTGCTGATGGACATTGTCATGCCCGGCCTCAACGGCTTCCAGGCGACCCGTCAGCTCACCAAGGATCCGGAAACCGGACACATCCCGGTGATCATCATCACCACCAAGGACCAGGAAACCGACAAGGTCTGGGGCACGCGCCAGGGCGCCAAGGATTACCTGACCAAGCCGGTCGATGAAGACACCCTGATCAAGACCCTGAATAACGTGCTGGCCGGTTGATCGTCAGGTCATGAACGAGTCGCTGACGGCTTTTGAACTGCTGCTGCAAATCGACCGGCGATGTCGTTTGCTGGCGGCGGACTTGCCGTCCCAGCCACCCCGGCGGGACAGCTGGAGCGGCATCGGTTTTCGCCTGGGCGAGCACTGGTATGTCGCGCCCATGAGCGAAGTCAGCGAAGTCCTGCACGAACCGCGCTTCACTCAGCTACCGGGGGTCAAACCCTGGGTCAAGGGTGTCGCCAACCTGCGCGGGCGTTTGCTGCCGGTCATGGACTTGTGCGGTTTCTTCGGGCACGAGCTTTCGGCGGTGCGCCGGCAGCGGCGGGTGTTGGTGGTGGAACATGAAGAGGTGTTTGCCGGGTTGTTGGTCGATGAAGTCTTCGGCCTCCAGCACTTTGCCCAGGACAGCCTGGAGCCGGTGCCGGCAGACCAGCTGCACGGGCCAGTGGCGGCGTTCGTCAAAGGCCGGTTTCAGCGCGAGCAGTGTTGGCAGGTGTTCAGCCCGTTTGCGTTGGCGCAGTCCCAGGGGTTCATGAACGTCGCGGTGTAAACACGGACCTTTGTAGGAGCGAGCTTGCTCGCGATGGTGGATCAGTCGACACCCATGTAGCTGACGCTCCATCGTCGGAGCGCCGCCCGGAGCAAGCTCGCTCCTACAGGGATTTCGGCAAGCTGCCCAAAAGTGGGTAAACAGGCGAGGACCGATGATAAAAGCAAAAGCAGGCAAGCCAATGGAAGGGTCGCGCAGCCGGTCGCAGATTATCGTGCTGTTCATCGCGCTGATCGTCTTCATCATGCTTCTGTTCGCCAACTTCGCGTACCTCAACACCCAGGCTACCTACGACAAACAGTACATCGGCCACGCGGGCGAACTGCGCGTGCTGTCCCAGCGTATCGCCAAGAACGCCACCGAAGCCGCCGCCGGCAAGGCTGCCGCGTTCAAGTTGCTCAGCGATGCGCGCAACGATTTTGCCCAGCGCTGGGGTTACCTGAAGAAAGGCGACCCGGCCACCGGCCTGCCGCCGGCCCCTGCTACCGTGCGTCCGGAGATGCGCGCGGTGCAACAGGACTGGGAGCGCCTGCTGAAAAACACCGATGCGATTCTTTCCAGCGAGCAAACCGTACTGTCGCTGCATCAGGTCGCCGCGACCCTGGCCGAAACCGTGCCGCAGTTGCAGGTCGAGTACGAAAAAGTCGTCGAGATCCTCCTGCAACGGGGCGCCCCGGCGGCCCAGGTGGCCATGGCCCAGCGCCAGTCGCTGCTGGCCGAGCGGATCCTCGGCGCGGTCAACACGGTATTGGCCGGCGACGAAAATTCACAGCAGGCCGCCGATGCATTCGGGCGTGACGCAACGCAGTTTGGCAAGGTGCTCAACGGCATGCTCCAGGGCGACCCGGCGCTCAAGGTCAGCCAGGTCGAGGATCGTGACGCCCGTGCGCGTCTCGCGGAAATCTCCGAGCTGTTCGAATTCGTATCGGGTTCGGTGGACGAGATCCTCGAAACCTCACCGGAGCTGTTCAAGGTCCGCGAATCGGCCTCGAACATTTTCAGCCTGTCGCAAACCCTGCTCGACGAAGCCTCACACCTGGCCAGCGGGTTCGAAAACATGGTCGGCGGGCGCACCACCGACACCATAGGCGGTTATGTGCTGGGCTTGCTGGCGCTGGCTTCGATCATCCTGATCGGCATGGTGATGGTGCGCGAAACCAATCGTCAGTTGCACGAAACCGCCGAGAAAAACGAGCGTAACCAGAACGCGATCATGCGCTTGCTCGACGAGATCGAAGACCTGGCCGACGGCGACCTCACGGTGACGGCCTCGGTGACCGAAGACTTTACCGGCACCATCGCCGATTCGATCAATTACTCCGTCGACCAGCTGCGCGATCTGGTCGCGACCATCAACCTCACCGCCGGCCAGGTCGCCGCCGCCGTGCAGGAAACCCAGGCCACCGCCATGCATCTGGCCCAGGCGTCGGAACATCAGGCCCAGCAGATTTCCGAGGCATCCATGGCCATCAACGACATGGCCGAGTCCATCGACCAGGTGTCGGCCAACGCAGCGGAATCTTCGGCGGTTGCCGAACGCTCGGTGGAAATCGCCAACAAGGGCAACGAGGTGGTGCACAACACCATCCACGGCATGGACAACATTCGCGAGCAGATTCAGGACACCGCCAAGCGCATCAAGCGCCTGGGCGAGTCGTCCCAGGAAATCGGCGACATTGTCAGCCTGATCGATGACATTGCCGACCAGACCAACATCCTTGCCCTCAACGCGGCCATCCAGGCGTCCATGGCCGGTGACGCCGGTCGCGGTTTCGCCGTGGTCGCCGATGAAGTGCAGCGCCTGGCCGAGCGCTCATCCGCTGCCACTCGGCAGATCGAAACCCTGGTGCGGGCGATCCAGACCGACACCAACGAAGCGGTCATCTCCATGGAACAGACGACGACCGAAGTGGTGCGCGGCGCCCGTCTGGCGCAGGATGCAGGTGTGGCCCTGGAAGAAATCGAAGGCGTGTCCAAGACACTTGCGGCGTTGATCCAGAGCATTTCCAATGCGGCGCAACAGCAGACGTCGTCGGCCGGTCAGATTTCCCTGACGATGAACGTGATCCAGCAGATCACCTCGCAAACCTCATCGGGTTCCACCGCCACTGCCGACAGCATCGGCAACCTGGCGAAAATGGCCAGTCAATTGCGTCGTTCGGTGTCCGGTTTCACCTTGCCGGCGGCCAAGGCGCAGGCTGTGGACAAAGCGTGAATCGCCCGCAGGTAGAACTATGGTGACTGAAGTGGTTATGGGTGATCGGCACGACTATGTGGCCCTCGAATGGGTCAAGGGCGAGATTGCCGAAACGCTGAAACAGGCTCATCACGCGATCGAAAACCTGCTCGATGACCCGCAGGCGACGCAAGCGCTGGATGCAAGCCTTTCGTGCATCCATCAGGTCCACGGCAGTTTGCAGATGGTCGAGTTCTACGGCGCGGCGTTGCTCGCCGAAGAAATGGAGCAACTGGCCATGGCCTTGCAGGGCAGCCGTGTCAGTCATCGCGACGAGGCGTTGCACCTGTTGATGCAGGCCCTGGGACAGCTGCCGATCTACCTCGACCGGGTGCAAGGCGCGCGCCGCGACTTGCCACTGGTGGTGTTGCCCCTGATCAATGACCTGCGCAGCGCCCGTGGCGAAAGCCTGTTGTCGGAAACCAGTCTGTTCAGCCCGCAATTGCCCGAGTTGCCAGCGCTGGACGCAGAAACGCTGGCACAGCTGGAGCCGGCCGAATTGCCCAATGTGCTGCGCAAACTGCGGCAGATGCTGCAAATGGCGCTGGTCGGTTTCCTGCGTGAACAGGACCACGACACCACCCTCGATTACCTGGCCAAGGTCTTCACCCACCTCGAAGCACTGTGCGCCAATGCACCCCTGAGCCCGTTATGGCAGGTGGCATCGGCGCTGGTCGAGGGCATGCAGGGCGGTGCGATCGCCAACAGCCCGGCCTTGCGCAGCCTGTTCAAGGATGCCGACATGGAGCTCAAGCGCCTGCTCGACGACGGCATGCACGGCATCAACCAACCGGCCCCGCCTGAGCTGCTCAAGAGTTTGCTGTTCTACATTGCCAAGGCCGAACATCCCACCGGGCAGATGCTGACCATGAAAGAACGCTACTCACTGGACGACGCGCTGCCCGACAGCGCGATGGTCGATGAAGAACGCGCGCGGCTGGCCGGTCCCGACCGTGACGCCATGCGCTCGGTGCTGGCAGCGCTGTGCGAAGAGTTGGTGCGGGTCAAGGAGCGTCTGGATCTGTTCGTGCGCAGTGACCGCCAGCACACCGCTGACCTCGACAGCCTGCTGGCGCCGCTGCGGCAAATCGCCGACACCCTGGCGGTCCTGGGCTTCGGCCAGCCGCGCAAGGTGATCATCGATCAATTGGCGGTGGTGCTCAGCCTCGCCCAAGGCCAGCGCGAACCCAACGATGCCATCCTCATGGACGTTGCCGGGGCCTTGTTGTACGTCGAAGCGACGCTGGCCGGCATGGTCGGTACCGTGGAGCCGGAGAGCCCGGATGACAACCGCCTGCCGACCACCGACCTGACGCAGATCCATCAGATCGTGATCAAGGAGGCCCGCATCTGTTTGCTGCAGGCCAAGGACATGATCGTCGACTACATCGACGCCGATTGGGACCGCCAGCATTTGCAGGCGCTGCCGGCCTTGCTGACCCAGGTGCGCGGCGCGCTGGCGATGATCCCGCTGGGCCGGGCGGCGAGCCTGGTCGAAACCTGCAATCACTTTATCCGCGAGCACCTGTTGCTCGAACCGGGTCAACCGGGCTGGCAGGAACTGGACAGCCTGGCCGACGTGATCACCAGCATCGAGTACTACCTCGAGCGCCTCAGCGATGATCCGCAAGCGCAGGGTGAAAACCTGCTCGATGTCGCGGAAAAAAGCCTGGCCAGCCTCGGGTTTTTCCCCAGTGAGCAGCATGTGCCCGTGCTTGATGATGTGCTCAACCCGAGCGAAGCGCAGGTCATGCAGATGATGCAGGAGCTGGATGATCCGCAGATCGTCCAGACCCTGGCCGACGTGCTTGCCAGCCCGGTTTCGAGCCTGAACCCACCCGCCCTGAACACTCCGGGCAGCCTGCTGCCGCCGCCAGCAGGCGAAGAGCCGGTGGACGAGGAACTGCGTGAGGTGTTCCTCGAAGAAACCGACGAAGTCCTGGAGATCCTGCGCGAGTACTTGCCGCGCTGTTCGGTCAACCCTGACGACCGCTCGGCCCTGAGTGAGCTGCGCCGTGCCTTCCATACCCTCAAGGGCAGTGGCCGCATGGTGCGCGCTCTGGTGCTGGGCGAGCTGGCCTGGGCCGTGGAAAACCTGCTCAATCGCGTACTGGAAGGCAGCGTGGAACCGGGCGCTACGGTGCAGCAACTGATCGGCGATGTGCTGCAGCTGCTTCCGGAACTAGTGGCTGAATACGCCGCCAATGCCCAGTGCCAGCGCAGCGATGTCGATCAATTGGCTGCCCGCGCCCATGCCCTGGCCAAGGGCGAAGAGCCGGTGTCCGATGAGGATACGCAGGACGTCGCGGCCCTCGACCCGCTGTTGCTGGAGATCTTCCGCAAAGAGGCCGAAACCCACTTGGGCAGCCTCAATCGCTTCCTTGATCAGGCCGCCGAACATGTGCCGTTGCCGGCCAGCGACGAATTGCAGCGCGCCTTGCACACCCTCAAGGGCAGTGCCTCCATGGCCGGTGTGTTGCCGATTGCCGAACTGGCCGCACCGCTGGATCAACTGGCGCGGGAATACAAGGCGCACCTGATCGCGCTGGATCTGAATGAAGTCCAATTGCTGCTGGAAGCAGAAGGACTGTTCCGCCTCGGCTTGCGCCAGCTCAAGACTGATCCGCTGGCGGAAATTCCCGGCGCCCGGGGTTTGACCGAGCGAGCCAGGGCGCTGCTGGCCGAGCGTCTGGAAAACCTCCTGAACACACCGAACACCGGGCTGCGGATCAAGCGCGACCCGCAACTGATCAACAACTTCCTCGCCCAGGGCATGGACATCCTGCTGGACGCCGAAAGCCTGTTGCAGCGTTGGCAGCAACATCCCGGCGAACGTCAGGAACTCAGCGCACTGCTGGACGAATTGACCACCCTCGGTGAAGGCGCCCATCTGGCCGACCTGCACCCGGTGGATGAACTGTGCGAAGCGTTGCTAGATCTGTACGGTGCCGTGGAAGAGAGCAGCCTGGCGGTCAGCGAGCGGTTTTTCCATGAAGCACAGGCTGCCCACGAAGCGCTGATCAACATGCTCGACGAACTGGCCGCCGGCCAGGAAGTCAGCCCGCAGCCGCAACGGATCAGGGCCTTGCGCGAACTGCTCGACGAGAGCCTCGACCCGTCGGCCATGGGCCTGATCCGCAGCGATGGCAGCCGGAGCCTGAGCATCCGCGAATTGGGCAGCGCCACTGCCGAACTCGAGCACACCGCACGCCCCCCTGTAGGAGCTGGCTTGCCAGCGAAGGACTCACCGACACTGCGTTTACCCAGTGAAAACGCGTCATCGTTAACGTCCATCGCTGCGATGCGGCGACCCGACAAGCCAGCTCCTACAGAGGAGCGTGTTGTCGGTGTAGACGATGAAATCATTGCGATCTTCCTTGAAGAAGCGGTGGATATCCTCGAAAGCGCCGGTCAGGCCTTGCAGCGTTGGTTGCGCGACCCGGACAACGCCGCGCCGCTGGTGTCCCTGCAACGGGATTTGCATACCCTCAAGGGCGGCGCACGCATGGCCGAGGTCGGGCCGATCGGCGATCTGGCCCATGAGCTGGAAAGCCTTTACCAGGGCCTGGTGGACCGTCGTTATGCCTTCAGCGATTCACTGGCGGTGCTGCTACAACAGAGCCATGAGCGACTGGCGTTGTACCTCGAACAGTTGCAGCTCAACCAGCCACTGGGCGATTCCCGTGAGCTGATCGAAGCCATTCGTGCCTACCGTCAAGGGCATGCGGGTATCGCCGAGGCGGCCCGGCAGGCGACCGGCAACGACTCGGCTGCGCACGATCCGGAATTGCTGGAGATCTTCCTCGAGGAAGGTTTCGACATCATCGAAAGCTCCGGGGCGGCGCTGGAGCGCTGGCAGGCCCAGCCTTCGAGTCGTCAGGAAGTGGAAACCCTACTGCGCGACCTGCACACCCTCAAGGGTGGTGCACGCATGGTGGAAATCGCCGCGATTGGCGATCTGGCCCATGAACTGGAGTTCCTCTACGAAGGCCTGTCCACCGGCGTGCTGCAACCGACGGAGCCGTTGTTCGCGCTGTTGCAGCGCAGCCATGACCGCCTGGCGCAGATGCTCGATGCGGCCCGCGCCGGTGAGCCGATGCCGCCGGCCGACCGTTTGATCGATGCGATCAAGAACTTCAGCCACCCGGCCGTGCCTGAAGCGCCTGTGCCGGTTGCGCCGCCGGCCACGCCCAAGGCCGAGCCGCTGGCGCCACCGTCCGATGTTGGCGCAGACATGGTCAAGGTCTCGGCGGAGCTGCTCGACGACCTGGTCAACCTGGCCGGTGAAACCTCAATCTTCCGTGGCCGGATCGAACAGCAGGTCAACGATGCGCACATCGCCCTGAATGAGATGGAGACTACCATCGAGCGGATGCGCGACCAGTTGCGCCGCCTCGACACCGAAACCCAGGGGCGAATCCTCAGCCGCCAGCAAGTCGACGCCGAACGCCTGGGCTACGAGGAATTCGACCCGCTGGAAATGGATCGCCACTCACAGTTGCAGCAACTGTCCCGGGCGCTGTTCGAATCGGCCTCTGACCTGCTCGACCTCAAGGAAACCCTCGAGCGACGCAATCACGACACGGAAAACCTGCTGCAACAGCAGGGCCGCATCAACACCGAACTGCAGGAAGGCCTGATGCGCACGCGCATGGTGCCGTTCGAACGCATGCTCCCGCGTTTGCAGCGCATCGTCCGGCAGGTGTCCAGCGAACTGGGCAAGGACGTGGATTTCATCGTCGACAACGCCGAAGGCGAGATGGATCGCAACGTTCTCGAACGCATGGCCGCGCCGCTGGAGCACATGCTGCGCAACGCCGTCGACCACGGCCTGGAGTCCGTCGAAGCACGGCTGGCGGCGGGAAAACCGGCCAAGGGCAAGATCACCCTCGATCTGCTGCGCGAAGGGGGCGACATCATTTTCGACATCCGCGACGACGGCGCCGGTGTGCCGCTGGATGCGGTGCGGCGCAAGGCGATCAAGCGCGGCCTGCTCGGCCCGGACAGTGTCATCAGTGATCACGACGTGTTGCAGTTCATCCTGCAACCGGGGTTTTCCACCGCCGAAAAAATCACCCAGATTTCCGGTCGCGGTGTTGGCATGGACGTGGTGCACGAAGAGGTGCGGCAACTGGGCGGCACCATGAGCATCGACTCGGTGCCGGGGCAGGGCGTGCATTTCCGCATTCGCCTGCCGTTCACCGTATCGGTCAATCGGGCGCTGATGGTGCAGTGCGGTGAGGACCAATACGCGATCCCGCTCAATACCATCGACGGCATCGTGCGTGTCCTGCCCAATGAACTCGAAGGGTATTTCCGTTTCGATTCGCCAACCTACGAATACGCCGGGCAACGTTACGAGCTGTGCTATCTGGGTGAGCTGCTGAAAACCAGCCCGCGCCCGAAACTGTTGGGTCAGAGCCTGCCGTTTCCGGTGCTGCTGGTGCAGTGCAACGAACGGCACATCGCGGTGCTGGTGGACGCCATGGCCGGCACTCGCGAAATCGTGGTCAAGAGCCTGGGGCCGCAGTTTGCGGCGGTGCAAGGGGTGTCCGGGGCGACGATTCTCGGGGACGGCCGGGTGGTGCTGATTCTGGATTTGCTGGCGCCGATCCGCGCCATGCAGGCCCGTGTACCCCTGCATCCGGCAGGACAAGAGGTCGAGGCCGAACCGCAGCGCCCGCTGCTGGTGATGGTGGTCGACGACTCGGTCACCGTGCGCAAGGTCACCAGCCGCTTGCTCGAACGCCACGGCATGAACGTGCTGACCGCCAAGGATGGAGTCGATGCCATGCTGCTGCTGGAAGAACACGTACCCGACCTCATGCTGCTGGACATCGAGATGCCGCGCATGGATGGCTTCGAAGTCGCGACCCAGGTGCGCAATGACGAACGTCTGCGACACCTGCCGATCATCATGATCACCTCCCGCACCGGACAGAAACACCGTGACCGCGCCATGGCCATCGGCGTCAACGACTACCTTGGCAAGCCGTACCAGGAATCGGTGCTGCTCGAAAGCATCGCCTTGTGGAGCAAGACCCATGCTTGAGCACCGCACCAGCAACCTCACCGGCCTGCTGCTGCCATTGGCCGACCGCAACCTGATCCTGCCCAACGTCGCCGTTGCCGAGCTGATCGACTACCAGCAGCCGGGGACCTTCGACCTGGACACACCGCCGTGGTACCTGGGCCTGGTGATGTGGCGCGACCGGCAGATTCCTCTGTTGAGTTTCGAGTCGGCATGTGCGCAGAAAACCGTCATCGGCGAACGTGCGCGGATCGTGATCCTCAACGCCCTCGGCGGGCGCCCCGAGCTGAAGTTCATCGCACTATTGGTGCAGGGTATTCCGCGCTCCTGCAAGCTCGACAGCCAGTTGAGTTATGTGGATGTGCCGTTGTGTGCGCTGGAGCAGGCGGCGGTGCAGGTGGGCGAGCAGGTGGCCAAGGTGCCGGATCTGTTGGCGCTGGAGGCGTTGTTGGTGGATGCCGGGTTAATCAACTGATCCTGATTCAGCGGTGATCTGACCGACCTCTTCGTCGGATCGCCGCCCGGAGCAAGCCCGCTCCTACAAGGTTTTGTGTGCACCGCAGAGCCACTGTAGGAGCGGGCTTGCCCGCGAAGGCGTCAGTCCAGACAACCATTACCCTGAGCGTAACGATCCACCGCTCTGCTTGATTGATACCCCCACCCAACACTCCTAAGGTGACCCCACGACAGCGAACCCGTGGAGTGGTCATGACAACAACAATATCCCCCGACTCGCGATGGACGCGGCGGCGCAGCGAAAAGCAGCGGCGCCTCGAGCTGGTGCGAGGCCTGGCCGACGGTGTGGTGTTACCCACCGATAACATCGTCGCGGCGCTTGAAGCGCTGATCCTGCCTGGCGACCGCGTGGTGCTCGAAGGCAACAACCAGAAGCAGGCGGATTTCCTTTCCCGTTCCCTGGCCAAGGCCGACCCCGCGAAGCTGCATGACCTGCACATGATCATGCCCAGCGTCGGGCGCGCCGAACACCTGGACCTGTTCGAACGCGGCATCGCCCGTAAGCTCGACTTCTCTTTCGCCGGCACCCAAAGCCTGCGCATCAGCCAGTTGCTCGAAGACGGCTTGCTGGAAATCGGCGCGATCCACACCTACATCGAACTCTACGCGCGGCTGGTAGTGGACCTGATTCCCAACGTCGTGCTGTCGGCCGGGTTCATGGCCGACCGCGCCGGCAACATCTACACCGGGCCGAGCACCGAAGACACCCCGGCGCTGATCGAACCGGCGGCCTTCAGCGACGGCATCGTCATCGTTCAGGTCAACCAGTTGGTGGACGACGTCAGCGACCTGCCGCGGGTCGACATCCCGGCATCCTGGGTCGACTTCGTGGTGGTGGCCGACAAGCCGTTCTACATCGAACCGCTGTTCACCCGCGACCCTCGGCACATCAAGCCCGTGCACGTGCTGATGGCGATGATGGCGATCCGCGGCATCTACGAAAAACACAACGTTCAGTCGCTCAACCATGGCATCGGTTTCAATACCGCTGCCATCGAACTGATCCTGCCGACCTACGGCGAGTCCCTCGGCCTCAAAGGCAAGATCTGCCGCAACTGGACCCTCAACCCGCACCCGACCCTGATTCCCGCCATCGAAAGTGGGTGGGTCGAAAGCGTGCATTGCTTCGGCACCGAACTAGGGATGGAGAACTACATTGCGGCACGGCCGGATGTGTTCTTTACCGGGCGCGACGGCTCCCTGCGTTCCAATCGGATGTTCAGCCAACTGGCCGGGCAATACGCCGTGGACCTGTTCATCGGCGCCACGCTACAAGTCGATGGCGACGGTCATTCTTCCACCGTGACGCGCGGACGCCTGGCCGGTTTCGGCGGGGCACCGAACATGGGCCACGACCCGCGCGGTCGTCGCCACGGCACTCCGGCCTGGCTCGACATGCGCAACACCGATGTGGCCGAGCCGATGCTCGAACGTGGCAAAAAGCTCGTGGTGCAGATGGTCGAAACCTTCCAGGAGGGCGGCAAACCGACTTTCGTTGAAACCCTCGATGCGGTCGATGTGGCGAAGAAAAGCGGCATGCCATTGGCGCCGATCATGGTCTACGGCGACGACGTGACCCACCTGTTGACCGAAGAAGGCATCGCCTACCTGTACAAGGCGCGCTCGCTGGAAGAACGCCAGGCGATGATCGCCGCCGTCGCCGGGGTGACCGCCATCGGCCTGCGCCACAACCCCAAAGACACCGCGCGCATGCGCCGCGAAGGCCTGATCGCCTTGCCCGAAGACCTCGGCATCCGCCGCACCGACGCCACTCGCGAATTGCTCGCGGCGAAAAGCGTGGCCGATCTGGTGGAATGGTCCGGTGGCCTCTACAACCCGCCCGCCAAGTTCAGGAGCTGGTAATGCACGCACTTAACCTGCAACCAAAAAACCTGAGCCTGGCCGAACGGCTGGCGGACCTGGCGGTGGACGCGCTGATCGACGAGGCTGATTTGTCGCCGAAACCGGCACTGGTCGACCGTCGCGGCAATGGCGCCCACACCGATTTGCACTTGGGGTTGATGCACGCGTCGGCGTTGTCCTTGTGGCCGGCCTTTAAAGAAATGGCGGAAGCCGCCATCGAGTTCGGCGAGGTCGGATTGCCCCTGCGCGAAGCCGTGGGCCGCATCGGTCGCGAAGGCGAGCAAGTGATGCTCGACACCACCGGCGGCGTGAACACCCATCGCGGGGCGATCTGGGCCTTGGGCCTGTTGGTCACGGCCGTGGCGCTGGAACCTCAATCTTGCAGCGCCAATAGTGTGGCGTTACGGGCTGCGCGGTTGGCTTTGCTCGACGACCGTTTTGCACCACGTCCGCTCAGTCACGGTGCGCAAGTCGCCCAACGCTACGGCGCTCGCGGTGCCCGTGAAGAAGCGCAACTGGGATTTCCGGCGGTGACCCAACGTGCTCTGCCACAACTTCTGCGCAGCCGCGCCGCCGGTCATGGCGAACAGAGCGCCCGGCTCGATGCGCTGCTGGCGATCATGACGAATCTGGCCGACACCTGTGTGCTTTACCGCGCGGGCGAAGAGGGGCTGAACACCATGCAGCGGGGCGCCCGGGCGGTGCTCGACGCGGGTGGCAGTGCCAGCCTCGCCGGACGTCGCCGCCTGCATGAGCTGGACCAACAACTCATCGCGTTGAATGCCTCGCCCGGCGGTGCTGCCGACTTGCTTGCAGCCTGCCTGTTCATCGACCGTATCGAGTCGGACGACGGCCTCATCCTCTGCCATTCAAGAAGGGAAGCGTTTTGATGGAAACTTTATCCTTTGAATTCCCCGCCGGGCAGCCACCACGCGGCCGCACACTGGTGGGTTGTGTCGGCTCGGGCGATCTGGAAGTGCTGATCGAGCCGGGTCTGGCCGGCAAGCTGACGATCAACGTGCAGACCTCGGTCAATGGCAGCGAACAACGCTGGCAGCATCTGTTCGCACGGATGTTCGACGGCCAGACGCCGCCGGCGATGGCCATCGACATCCACGATTTCGGTGCGACACCCGGCGTGGTGCGCCTGCGTCTGGAACAGGGCTTCGAGGAGATCGGCCATGACTGACAGCGCATCCCTGCTCAACAAGCACAGCTTCGTCGAACTCGGTGCCCGGCAACGGGCCAAGGCCCTGCTCGACGCCGGCACCTTCCGCGAACTGCTCGACCCCTTTCAACGGATCATGTCGCCGTGGCTGTCGCGCCAGGGCGTGGTGCCGCAAGCCGACGACGGCGTGGTGATCGCCAAGGGCAATCTCGATGATTTGCCGGTGGTGATTGCGGCCATTGAAGGCGCATTCCAGGGTGGCAGCCTGGGTGAAGTTGGCGGAGCAAAAATTGCCGGTGCACTGGAACTGGCCGCTGAGGACAATCGCAACGGCATCCCGACCCGCGCCTTGCTGCTGCTGGAAACCGGCGGCGTACGCTTGCAGGAAGCCAACCTCGGCCTGGCGGCGATTGCCGACATCCACGCGGCGATTGTCGACTTGCAGCAATACCAGCCCGTGGTCGGTGTGGTGGCGGGCAGCGTCGGCTGCTTTGGCGGCATGTCGATTGCCGCCGGGTTGTGCAGTTATCTGTTGGTGACCCAGGAAGCGCGACTCGGCCTGAACGGCCCGCAGGTGATCGAGCAGGAAGCCGGACTCGAAGAATACGATTCCCGCGACCGCCCCTTTATCTGGAGCCTGACCGGTGGTGAGCAGCGTTTCGCCAGTGGTCTGGTGGATCGTTACGTCGATGACGATGTGGCGCAGATTCGCCAACAGGTGGCTGAGTTGCTCCAGCAGGGTTTGCCTGCACAGCCGCGCAGCCAGCAGGCCGAGTTGTTCCTGCAACGCCTGGCGCGTCTGGATGCCGAACCGCAAATCGAGCCTTCTGTGGTTCGCGATCTGTACCAAGGAGAACACCCATGAGTTCGTATTCCCTGCGAGGCTTGAACTGGTTCAACGCCTTGAGTGCCGGGGCGAAAGCGGTCGAAGGTTTGCCGGCTTCGCTGAAGGTCGCGGACGGTTCGCTGGGCGATCAGCCTGTGCGCTTCATCGCGGTGGTGGCCGACCCGGAAAACCGCTTCGTCCGTGCGCGCAACGGCGAGGTGGGGTTGCTCGAAGGCTGGGGCCTGGCGAAGGCGGTAGATGAGGTGATTGCCGCCGATGCTGACAAAACGCAGAAGCGCGCAGTGATCGCCATCGTCGACGTGCCGAGCCAGGCTTACGGTCGACGCGAGGAAGCCCTTGGCATTCATCAGGCGCTGGCCGCTGCGGCGGGCAGTTATGCCCGTGCCCGTCTGGCCGGTCATGCGGTGATCGGTTTGCTGGTGGGCAAGGCAATGTCCGGGGCATTTCTGGCCCACGGCTATCAGGCCAACCGCTTGATCGCCCTGCGCGATCCGGGTGTGATGGTGCACGCCATGGGCAAGGCGTCGGCGGCACGGGTGACCTTGCGCAGCGTCGAAGAACTCGAAGCCCTGGCCGCCAGCGTGCCGCCGATGGCCTATGACATCGACAGCTATGCCAGCCTCGGGCTGCTGTGGGAAACCTTGTCGGTGGAACTGATCGAGCAGCCGACTTCGGCGGATCTGGCGCGGGTGATCGAGTGCCTGGGTCAGGCGATAGGTGATGTCGCCGAGAAGGGCGCTGATCTCAGCGGTCGCCTCGGTGCGGCCAACCGTGCGGCGTCGAGCAAGGTTCGCCAATTGCTGAGAGCGCAGTGGTGAATGCGCTTCTGGCTCACGACCTGCTGTGGGGCATGACCCCGCAGCAGTTGCCTGTGGATGCGCCTGCCTGGGTGATCGAGGCGATCAGTGCCAGTCAGCCGGTGGTGGTCCGTCGCGCCTTGAGCGCGTCGGGGCGGGTGGCGGTGGGCGTGCGCGGGCCGTTGCGCGAACAGCGATTTGCGGCGGTGATGGAAGTCGCTGCCATCACGCGGCGGGTGCGGCCGGAAGAGCTGTGCCATGTTCAAGGCCCGCGCGATTTCCCGGCGCTGCGCGCCTTGGCGCAACTGCGCTCGCACCTCGATGACAGTGGCTGGGTCTGGGGTGTCAGCGGCAGCGCCGGGTTCGAGTTGGCCAGTGGATTTTCCGCTTTGCATGAGGGCAGCGATCTCGATCTGATCCTGCGTACGCCGCGCCCGTTGAGTCGTGTCGACGCCCAGGCGTTGGTGGCCATTCTTGATGCAGTCGTGTGCCGCGTGGACCTGCAATTGCAGACTCCGTCGGGCGCCGTTGCCTTGCGCGAATGGGCCGGTACTTCGTCGCGGGTCCTGCTGAAAAATGCCACCCAAGCCACTCTGGTTACCGACCCGTGGAATCCACAGGAGCAAGCAGCGTGAGCCGCTTGCTGGTGTTCCCCGGTCAGGGCGCACAACAACCCGGGATGCTGGCGGGTTTGCCTCGGGAAACGTTGAACGAGGCGAGCGATCTGCTCGGTGAAGATGTGACGCAACTGGATTCTGCGGAGGCGTTGCAGTCGACGAGGGCGGTTCAGCTTTGCCTGCTGATCGCCGGTGTCGCCGCTTCACGCCAGCTGGGCTTGACCCCGGACTACGTGGCCGGCTTGTCGATCGGCGCTTACCCGGCCGCGGTGGTGGCCGGTGCCTTGAGTTTCAGCGATGCGCTGCATCTGGTCAGTCTGCGCGGTGAGCTGATGCAGCAGGCTTATCCACAAGGCTACGGCATGACCGCGATCATCGGTCTGGACCTGGCCACGGTGGAAGGATTACTGGCCCGGGTGTACCGAGCAGAAATGCCGGTTTATCTGGCCAATATCAACGCCGATAACCAGGTGGTGATTGCCGGTAGCGACGCGGCGATGAAAGTGGTGGCGGAGTTGGCGAAAGGTTGCGGGGCTGGCTTGGCCAGGCGTCTGGCAGTGAGCGTGCCGTCCCACTGCCCATTGCTTGAGGTGACCGCGCAACGGTTGGCCGAAGCCTTCGCCAAGGTGCCGCTGCAAACCCCGAAGATCGGCTACCTGAGCGGCAGTCGCGCGCGTCCGCTGATCAAGCCTGAAGCCTTGCGTGACGACCTGGCCTTCAACATGTGCCGCATCGTCGACTGGCGCGGCACGGTACAAAGCGCTTACGAGCGCGGCGTACGTCTACAGATTGAACTGCCGCCCGGCGCGGTGTTGACCGGGCTGGCGCGCCGGGTGTTCGAGCAGGGCACCGTGATTGCCTTCGACGGTGCCCGGCTCGATACCTTGCAGGCGCTGATGCGTGAGGAGGGAAGTCGCCACTCCTAAAACCGACTCAGGGGGCGTTCTCAATTAGTTTCACCACCGCGCCGGGTCTGCTGTTGTGCAGGGCAAGGCGCGAGAAGCGTGGTTTGGTCATTCCAAATAAGCTTCGAGCAACGCAGCCCTGCACAACAGCAGGCCCGGCCCTTCGGGTTGTGCCTTAAAGCGGGCCAGGCTGCGTTGCAGGCCTTGGAAAGGGAACAACCATTCCCAGCGGCCTGCGCCCCTGCGCC